>JAFVAA010000887.1 GCA_017476305.1 Lachnospiraceae bacterium | reverse complement strand
TCTGTGCACCTACATGAAGCATACTGCTGTTTCCAGAAAATGCAAACATCTGTGCACCACCTGCTATTTTCGCAGTAAGCCCCCTACGGTTTGCCCCTTCCTTTACCATCATATCGATCATCAGATCAATTCCCGTATCTGCAAATTTTGCTTTGTTCTGATTTTGTCTGATCCTTGTACTATCTGGCAACATAACATGGACTAAACCGGATATTTTTTTTGACTTATCATATAGTGCAATTCCTACACAGGAACCAAGTCCTAATGTAGTAATTGCATCAGGCGCATGACAGACTTTTGCATCTGCCATACCTACTTTTATCATATTAGACATATTATATCACCCTATCCCTAACGATTTTAATATATGTGAATACGATTCTAATGTCGGAATTAAAATAAAGTATCCACTAATATCTACTTCCATATCAACAAAACGTGATTCTATGAGCAGTGCTTTATCTCCCAATTTCCCGAACTCAATCGCAGGAACACTTAAAATAGCACCCGCCATATCAAAAGCAAGACTTGGAACAGTGACATTAATCGTCAGGTTCGTCAAAGCCGAAATTGCAGAAACATATGCTCCGGAAATAATATTGCCAATTTCCTGCAATGCAGAGGTTTCCATCTCTGTAAATGAAGTTGTACTTGCCGGTTCCATTCCCATAAGCTGCTGCACTAAAAGTCTTGCAGCGTTACTCTCCAAAATAAAAAGCATAGACCCTTCAATATCTCCCTCCAGATGGAGCATAATACCGGCCACAAGCGTCTCCGCACCACCGATGATCTCTGACAATTCCGTAAATGTCAGCATCTCCACCTGAGGAACCTTCATATCAATTTGAGCGTTGATCAGCTGAGACAATGCCGTGGTAGCATTGCCTGCACCAATATTTCCAATCTCTGTCAGAATGTCAAATTCAAAATCATCCATGCTTTCAGTAGTGTTTTGCATAGAATTCTCCTTTTCCGCACCATATGACTAAAAACCATACAGCACTACATCAAATAGCATCATAAACAATGTGTCTAAAGCCAAAGGAAATCCGCTCTCCTTTGGCACAAAAAAATCAGGCACTTTCCTTCTCGTTAATGACAGAAGAAATATTTAGCAGGGTAACAAGCCCATCCCCATGCTTACCAATACCGCTTAAATACTGAATCTGCACATCATTGCTATCTGCTGTATTCGGTTTCTCAATCTCATCAAGAGACAAAGTCACCACCTCTTTTACCTCATCCACAATGATTCCGATCGCAGCCTGTGACTCCGGCTTGATAATGATAATTCTTGTCGCATTCGTATATTCATCAGGCTCCAGACCAAACTTCAAACGAAGGCTCATCACAGGAATCACCTCGCCACGAAGATTGATCACGCCCTTGAAATAATGCTGTGCACTCGGAATGCGCGTGATCCGCTGCTGACGAACAATATTATCCACATATTTAATATCAATTCCATACTGCTCGTTCCCTAAGCGAACCACAATATACTGTTTTCCTTCTCCTACCACATTCAGATTCTGAATATCATTGATATCTTCCATTCCTTTTACCTCCATTCCGAAACGTTACTAAAAAGGAAATCCTTCTAATAACATTCCCGCCCCTTCTATACTAAAGTATTTGCCTCTAAAATAAGCGCAATATCACCATTTCCAAGAATCGTAGCCCCACTGATCAGCTTGCTGCAGTGAATATATTCTCCAATCGGCTTAATAACGATTTCCTGCTGTCCGTTCAGATTATCTACTACCAGACCAGCCTGTCTGTCTCCTTTGCGGACGATAACCACTGTCAGGCTCTCCGGTTCGAAATCTCCCGGCTCTACCTCCAAAAGTCTGTCCAGACGGATAAGAGGGATAACCGTACCACGAAGATTGATTACTTCCTTCATCTGAACCAGTTTCACATCATCAAACGGAACATCCTCGATCGTTTCGATGCTTCCCAAAGGAATCGCATACTTCTCTTTTCCGATTTCAACCATCAGAGCCTGAATAATAGCAAGTGTAACTGGTAATCGAATAATGAAGCTGCTTCCTTCGCCGATTTCCGTCTTACATTCAATGCTTCCGCCCAGGCCTTCGATCTTCGTCTTTACTACATCAAGACCAACGCCTCGTCCGGATACATCTGTAATCTTCTCCGCTGTAGAGAAGCTTGGACGGAACAGAAGGTCAATAATTTCTTTATCAGACATGATTGCTGCCTGTTCTTCTGAAATCGTTCCCTTATCAATGGCTTTTTGTCTTACCTTTTCTATATTGATACCGGCACCGTCATCACGTACCTCGATCGTAACATTGTTTCCTTCCTGATAGGCATCCAGGTAAATATTTCCTACCTCTTCATTACCAAGAGCAATTCTTTCGTCATTTTCCTCCAGACCATGATCGGCAGAATTACGGAGCAAATGCTGTAAAGGATCTCCGATTTCATCAATAACGGTACGATCAAGCTCTGTCTCCTCACCGGACATATGAAGCTCCATTTTTTTGCCGAGTTTCTTAGACAGATCACGAATCATACGCGGAAATATGTTCACTACAGATTCAATCGGTACCATTCGAACCTTCATGACAGACTCATGAAGATTGGTCGTGACGCTCTCCAGATACTCAATCTGCTCATTCAGACCGGAATCATTGATAGAAGCATCTGATGTGCTGATGGAAACAATACCGTTTTTCGCAATAATAAGCTCACTCACCAGATTCATGAGTACATCAAGCTTTTCAATATCGACACGAACGGTTCTGCCGACGGCAGGCTTCGCTGCCTTTGCAGCAGGCTTCTTCTCTTCCTTCGCTTTCTTCGGAGCAGCTTTTGCAGCAGCCTGTGAAGCGGCCGGTGCATTTTCTGCCTTCTTCGGTTCTTCCTTCTTTTCTGCCTCCGGTGCCTTTTCTTCCTCTGCCTTCGCTTCCTCGCCAACAGGACCCACGATTGCTTCTTTGATTTCAGAAACAGACTCGATTACCTGTTTCACCTTTTGCTGGCTTTCCGAGGTAAGATAAATCAGGCTGAAATCAGACTCGAACTTCTCATCTTCAATATCCTGCACACTGGGAACTGCGCGGAAGACCTCGCCTAACTCCTCCAAAGCCTTAAATACCAAAAATGCTCTCGCAGCCTTCAAAATACAGGAATCCTGAAGATATACCGTAATACCAAAAATATTTTGTCCGGAGTCTTTTGCTTTGTCAAACGTAGTCCTGTCCGCATCTGCGATTGGGATATCAAGATACTTTGCCTTCGCACTCCCTCCTGCAGAAGATGTACTGCTCTCCGTGGAGCTTTCTGCAGGTGCAGAACTCTCAGCCGGTGCCGGTGCCGGTGCTGCAGGTGCCGGTGCTGCATCTCCTCCCTTGCCTGTAGCCTTTGCTGCAATCGAATTTAATGTATTACAGATTTCTTCGTTATCCTCTTCACCCTCTGTTGCAGTTTCCAAAACCTCTGCAAGATAAGCTTCCAAAGCATCCAGGCCCCGGAACAGGACATCGACAAGCTCCGGAGAAACCTTCATGTTTTCACTACGGATTTCCTGAAAGACATTTTCCATATCATGAGTCAAACGCTGCATGCGCTTAAATCCCATAGTACCTGCCATTCCCTTTAAAGAATGGGCAGCACGGAAAATTTCATTGACCGCATCCATATTTTCCGGTTCCTGCTCGATGACCATAAACTGATCGCTTAAGGTCTGTAAATGTTCTTTTGTTTCATCAATAAAAATTTCAAGATACTGGCTTACATCCATTTTAGCGCACCCCCACATGCTTCGTTATTGCATCGGCAATTCCCTTTAAAGCAACCACCTCATCTACTACACCGGCATTATAAACTGCCTTTGGCATTCCATATACCGTTGATGTCGGTTCATCCTGAGCAATAACATAGATTTTATTTGTTTGTTCTAATTGTAGAATCCCTTTGGTTCCATCTGCTCCCATACCGGTCAGCACAACGCAGGTAATCTCATCAAAGGAGGAATTCACAAGCGACTCATACATAATATCTGCACAAGGCTTCAAACCACCCCGGGCAGGCTCATCTGTTCTCACAGAGAGGACGTGTGTACTTGCACTTTTTTCCAACAGCCGCATCTGTGAACCACCTTTTGCCAGATATACATTTCCTTTTTTGATCGTCTCCCCATCCAGGGATTCCCTGACATTCACTCTGCTAAGCTCATCAAGTCTCGTGCTTAGTGAACTCGTAAAGCCCTCTGGCATATGCTGTACGATCAAAACCGGTGCATCGAGATTGGCTGGAAGAAATGGAATCACATACTGCAGTGCTTTCGGACCTCCTGTGGAGCAGGCGAGTGCAACTAATTTATTCGCTCCCTTTCCCACAGGGCTCTTATCCAAATGCGGCTTCCTTTGAGGTCTTGCGGAAGCCTCCGCCCGCTTTGGCGCAGACTCCTTTTTCAGCACCGGCTTTTCAGAACCGGATGACGATTTTTCCGTACTGCCTATGCTGGCTGCTATGTGAAGCATAGAGATCAGCCTGCTGCTAAAATCCGTACCCTTTGCCTCAGACAAACTGTCCGGCTTTGTCAAAAAATCAATCGCACCAAGCTCCAAAGCCTGAATCGTTTCCTTCGCATCTTCCTTTGCAAGAGTGCTGACGATCAGGACATTCTCCCGCATTCCCATTTTCCGAAGTTCTCTTAAAAATTCGATTCCATTCATCTTAGGCATATTGATATCCAAGACAATGGCATCAAACTTTTGACCGGATTTTAAGATTTCTAATGCGTCCAAACCATTTACAGCATACTTATCAGCTGTAAGATTCTCATCGGAATTAATTATATCAAATAGCACCCTTCTCATAAGTGCAGAATCATCAACAACTAATATTTTTTTCATGAAACCCTGCCTCCCATCTTTCTTTTTTCTCTTTCTATCTGAAAAACATAGTGTATGATCTTCTCTTTTACCATTTCCGGCATTCCCACGAATTTTAAGCGAATATCATAGATACCAGCTTCGTTCCGAAACGGTTCAGAATAGATGATCTGACCATATGCCGAAATCGTAAGCGGAAAATCCCGCTCTGTCACATCAAACTGCAGATATACATACTCCCCCGTTCGAATCTGTTCATTTGTAGTAAAACGGATTCCGCCTGCACTAATATCGATCATAGCTTCCGTAGAGGAAACCGGCTCAGGAATCTTTTCGATATCCTCCCTTAAGAGTTCATTTCCACCCAGATACTCCTTTACCTTTTCCTCGGAAAGCCTGTGTACAGACAGTTTTGCATGGCTGGAAACTCTCTGATGCATTCTTCTCTGCACCTTTTCCAAAGGAGAAAGAAGCTCAAAGGAAATCACGACTTTCCCATCCTCCGTATAGAAGCCCTGAAAATAAGCAGTACATAAAAAGACCTTTTCATAGGAAAACAAATACAGGATATAGCATACATTTTTTTGCAGCTCCGGTTCCGCTTCCTCTGCAAGGATCTCCAGCTCTGTATCCGACAGGACCTGAAAAATCCTTCCCTTTAAGATCCAGGGAATATCATGCTCTATCAGTTCTCCGGCATCCTGCCTCTTCGAATAGACCTTTACCAGATCCTTTGGTTTTATTATTTCCTCTATCATCCTTCTCTCCTATCGTAATTCCTTTGCTGTCCGCTGCATTTACTCTTTGGTACATAACTCCATGATACCAAAAAAATCATTTTTTGGGGTGGAACATTTTTGCAAACAAACCGGATAAGCCTTTCCCGGAAACCTCTTTCATGGCATCTTCCCCGTTTTCCAAAAGCATTGCAATATCTAAAAGTGCTCTGGAAGAACTTGCATTTGGATAGGATACAGAAACCGGCTGCTGTTTCATGACCGCCTGAAACAGTTTATCATCGGATGGGATATGCCCTATGTAATACATATTCATCTTCAAAAATTTCTGCACCACCATATTTAACTTGTCATAAAGCTCCTTCCCCTCTTTATAGCCATGCGTTCGATTGGCAACCATATAAACCTTCGTCTTTGAAACATCGAACTCCTCCCTACGGCAGAGCGTCTTTAAAAGTGCATATGCATCCGTGATAGAAGTCGGCTCCGGTGTTGCCACTAAAACCACCTCTGCACTGGACATTACCAGATCTATGACGGTTTTTGAGATTCCTGCACCGGTATCAACGATGACGACATCCGCGATATTATCAAGCTCATACATCGTTCTGACCAAGCTCCTCACCTGATCGCTGTCTAAATTCGTAAGCTCCTTTAAACCGGAACCACCGGAAATAAAGCCAATATCCTCTGGTCCCTTTGTAATGATCGACTGTAGATCTTTTCCACGAAACATCACATCCGCCAGATTGTACTCTGGTCTGATTCCCAGCATAATTTCAATATTGGCCAGGCCAAAATCCGCATCCAGAACCACTACACGCTTATTTAAGCGGCTCAGCTGAATCGCCAGATTAACAGAAATATTTGATTTCCCCACTCCGCCCTTTCCACTCGTGACCGTAATCACTCTGGCAAGATGCTTTTTCTTATTTTGTTCCTTTATAATATTTCTCAGCTGCTCTGCCTGATCCATCAACCATTCCCTCCAAGGAGCTGTTTTGCAATGTTCTGTGCATTCGTTTTTCCTATATCATCCGGCACATTCTGACCATAGGTACTGTAGGACAGAGGTGCTCCGGTCAGCATCCGTATATTAAAAATATTTCCAATGGTATCCGTTTCGTCTAATTTAGTGAAGATCAGATAATACTTCGTCATCTCTGCATAAGTAGTCGCAATCTTCACCAGATCTCTGTATTTGGTAGTAGCACTAAGAACCAGATAGACCTCCCTCTGATCCTCCTTTACAGAATCAAACAGCTCTCTGATATCTTCTCTCTGCTCATCATTGTTATGTGATCTTCCTGCAGTATCTACGAACACCAGATCATAGTCTCTAAGCTCATCCCTTGCCTTCTCCATATCCTCCGGTGTATAGACCACCTGAAGTGGAATTCCTAAGATATTGGCATATGTTCTAAGCTGCTCTACCGCTGCAATACGATAGGTATCCGACGTAATCAGGGCAAGCTTTGATTTTTTCGTGAGCTTTAACGTCGCCGCGATCTTCGCAATCGTCGTCGTTTTTCCTACTCCTGTAGGACCTACAAAAAAGATATACTTCGTCTTTTTGGACTTCACATCGATCAAATGCGGTTCTCCGATCTTAAGTACGATTTTCTGATATACTCCCGCCAAAATACTGTCCAGATTTGCATTCGGACTGACGCTCTGCTCGATATCATCCAAAATCTGATTGACATAGTTTTCCTCTACCTCATTGTCCAAAAGCTTCTTTCGGATCATATCAAAATATGGCTTTTCTGCCTTTTCCTTTTCTCCTTTTTCCGCCTTTTCCTTTTGAGCAGACTCCATCTGCTTTTCCAAAAGCTCCTGAAGATTACTCAGCCGCTCCCCTAAATCATCATCGTCCCCTCGCAGCTTTCCCTGATTTGTACCAGATGGCTGTTCAAAAATATCTGCACTATCCGGACGAAACGCAGGTTCCTGTATCCTGTCATTTGAATTTTTAGTATCTTTTCCGCTCTTCGAAGAAGCGTTCGCCATAGCCTCTGCCTTTTTTTTCGCTTCCTTTTCCGCCTCAGCAGCAAGCACAGCATTCGTTTCCTGGATTGCCTCCTGAAGCTTTGAAAAATCAGGAACATCCAGCTCCCCTCCACCAGAGGTACCATCCTCTTTTTTTGTTTCCTCGGTCTTGACATCATCTACCGCTGCTGTCAGCTCTACGGAAGGCTTTCGAAAAAGCCTCATCAGTCCTTTCGCTGCGACCTGCTTGACATTCATGATCACAACGTCTTCCCCAAGCTCCTCCTTTGCAAGATTAACCGCTTCCTCTTCTGTTGTTGCAATATACTTTCTAATAACCATGATTTCCAGTCTCCATATAATTTATATATACTTTTTCTATGGCTCCCGAACGAAGTTCGAGAGACTATGGCTCCCGAACAAAGTGCGGGAGACTACAACCCTCAGACCATATTTATCTATCCGATATTTTTGAAAAACGAGCTTGCTCGTTTTTCTATGGCTCCCGCACGAAGTGTGGGAGACTATTTATACCGTTACCATTCCAATCGACTGCAATTCCACATTTGTCTCAATTTCATTATAGGAAATAACGATCAAATCACTAAACTGCTCCGATGTCAGCTTCTTGAAATACATACGTACG
>JAFVAA010000886.1 GCA_017476305.1 Lachnospiraceae bacterium | reverse complement strand
TTTTCCGGGTACAGAAAAACAGGGAGACCACGCGGAAGAAAAGACAGGAAAATCCGGTTCCGGTAGTGGCGATCGTGGGGTATACGAATGCGGGAAAGTCTACGCTTTTAAATCATCTGACCGGAGCAGGTGTGCTTTCGGAGGACAAGCTTTTTGCGACTCTGGATCCGACGACGAGAAAACTGGAGATGGAGAGCGGAGAGGAGCTTCTGTTTACAGATACGGTGGGGTTTATCTCGAAGCTGCCGCATCATCTGATTCAGGCGTTTCGCAGTACCTTAGAGGAAGCGAAATATGCGGATGTGATTTTGCATGTGGTGGATTGTTCGAATTCAGATATGGATCTGCAGATGCGGATTGTGTATGAGACACTTCAGAGACTGGAGGTAAAGGATAAACCGGTCATTACGGCTTTTAATAAGATTGACCGGTATGAATCGGAGGATAGTTTAAAAGATTTAAATGCAGATGAAACGGTTCGGATTTCCGCAAAGTACGGAAAGGGAATTGAGGAGATGCTGGCTTTGGTCAGTGATGCAGCGAGGGGAAAGAAAATTCTTTTGGAAAAGGTTTTTTCCTATGAAGAGGGCGGCCTGATGAATCAGCTTAGAAAGCTCGGACAGATTGTAGAAGAAGAGTACCGGAATGAAGGGACTTATGTGAAGGCGTATATAGATCAAAAATATCGTTATTTATTTGAAAAAGAAAAACAGTAGATATAAAGTTGGAAAAAGTGTATCCGGGGATTTGAATGGGACTGTATGCAGCAGTCATACCGGGTGCAAAAAGACTTTTTGTTTGAAAACAGGAGAGAGTGGTATGAATTTAATTGTCTGTGTAGATGCAAACTGGGGAATTGGATGGAAGGATAAACTGTTAGTCAGTATTCCGAGGGATAAAAAACTCTTTCAGGAGCATACGATGGGAAAAGTGATTTTAGGCGGCAGGAAAACGATGGAGGGGCTGCCGGGGGGGACGGAGTTAAAGGGGAGAACAAATATTGTGCTGACCGGAAAAAGGGATTACAAATTCGGGAAGGCGACAGTCGTGCATAGTATGGAAGAGGCACTGAAGGAGCTTTCCGGGTATGCGTCGGAGGATATTTTTATCGTAGGTGGCGGGCAGGTATATCGGCAGTTTCTGCCGTATTGTGATGTGGCGTATGTGACAAAGGTGAATTATAAATATGATGCGGATACGTTTTTTGAAAATCTGGATGCTTCCGGGGATTGGGTGATGACACATGATTCTGAGGAGCAGACGTATTATGATATTGAGTATTTTTTTACGATTTATCAGAGGAAGGAACGGCTGGAGCGAAAGGATGATGTTTTATGAAGGTACTTGTGACAGGTGTAGCGGGACAGTTAGGGTTTGATGTGGTAAATGAACTTTTGAAAAGAGACTGTGAGACGGTGGGAAGTGATCTTTCTGCGGAGTGTCCGGAAAAAATTCAATATGTGCCCAATGAAACATATCAAGGAGTTTTGAATGGAGGAAAATTTCAATATGTTCCGTTGGATATCACAGATGCTCCGGCTGTAGAAAGGGTATTAGAGAAAATAAAGCCGGATGTCGTGATTCACTGTGCCGCATGGACTGCTGTGGATGCAGCAGAGGAAAATCAGGATAAGGTCATGGCGGTAAATGCAGGTGGAACGAGAAATATCGCGCTTGCTTGTAAAAAGCTCTCGTGCAGAATGATGTATATCAGTACGGATTATGTGTTTGACGGGCAGGGGGAAAAGCCCTGGGAGCCGGACTGTAAGGATTATAAACCGCTTAATGTATATGGGAGGTCAAAGCTTTTCGGAGAGCAGGCAGTAGCAGAGCTTTTAGAAAAGTTTTTCATCGTGCGGATTGCATGGGTGTTTGGGAAAAACGGAAATAATTTTATTAAAACGATGCTTTCTCTGGCAAAAAAATATGATACGATCCGAGTGGTTTCTGATCAGATCGGGACGCCGACGTATACTTATGATCTGGCAAGACTTTTGGTGGATCTGGCAGAGACGGAAAAGTACGGGTATTACCATGCAACAAATGAGGGAGGTTATATCAGCTGGTATGATTTTACGAGGGAGATTTTCAGGCAGGCTTATGCACTGGGATATGCGGAGTGTAGCGAAGAGGAGACAAAGGTGATTCCGGTGACCACGGAGGAGTATGGGATATCGAAAGCAAAACGTCCGTTTAACAGCAGGCTGGATAAAAGGAAGCTTAAAGAGCAGGGATTTTTACCACTGCCGGACTGGAAGGATGCATTGGGGAGATACCTAAGAGAGTTAGAAGAAAAGAGGGAGGATGAAAATGGGACAGATTAAAGTGGAAAAAAATGTGGGCGGTATTGAGGGACTTTGTGTGATTGAGCCAAAGGTGTTTCGGGATGAACGTGGCTATTTCGTGGAAATGTATAATAAAAGGGATATGGAGGAAGCAGGTCTTACGATGGAATTCGTTCAGGATAATCAGTCTTCTTCGAAAAAAGGAGTGCTTCGGGGACTGCATTTTCAAAAGCAATTTCCACAGGGAAAGCTGGTGCATGCGGCACAGGGGCGTGTCTTTGATGTAGTGGTCGATTTGCGTGCGGATAGTAAAACATACGGAAAGTGGTTCGGCGTAGAGCTTTCAGAGGAAAATTTTAAACACTTTTATGTACCAAAGGGGTTTGCGCATGGCTATTACGTGCTTTCGGATACTGCGGTCTTCTGCTATAAGTGTACCGATTTTTATCATCCGGGGGATGAAGGCGGACTTGCCTGGAACGATCCGGAAATTGGGATAGAGTGGCCGGAATTGGTGGGAGACTATCCGGGGAATGCTTCTGCAGCAGGATATCATATGACCGATGGAACGAAACTGAATATCATTGAGCGGGATGAAAAATGGCTGGGGTTAAAGGATACGTTCCGGTTTTAGAAGGATTCCAACTAAGGCAGAAGGGCAGAATAGCCGAAATATTATAAAAGTGTCCCTGGTGTACGACATGGGGGCATAGTGTAACGTTTGAAAAGAAATTCTACATAAGAACAGGGCTTGAGGAGGAGAAAAATGACGAATTTTATGTTTAAAACTTTGACGGAGGACAGAAATCGCGAAGATGGGGATTTGACCTCCGGGATGGAAGCCGGGAGAATGATCAAGGATGCCATCGCAGAAATGGTGCAGGAAAGATTTGAGATGACGGATGAGGAAAAAAAGGCGATGGACAGCAGGATTGAGTGGAAGCTGAAAAACGGAGAGAAACTTTCTGCAAAGGAGATGGAGTATTTAAAGATGTATCATCCTGATTTATACAGGGTGGCTCTGAAAATCGAAATGAAGCGGAAAATGCTCCGTAACCAGCTAAAGCATGCGAAATCAAAGGAAGAGGTACATCATGCAGTTTCTATTGCTTTAGCGGGGGCGGATAAGGATCCGGATAAAGCGTATGTCATTGCCATGATCAATAAAGAGGCGGGTGATTTTATGAAGTCTGCTGCTTATGCGAGGCTTCCGCAGTCTATAGAAAAAAGAAAGAAGAAAAATTCGGAGTCAGAAAGATATTATGCGAATAAGGAGAGAAAAGAGCAGGAGGAGGACCGGAGGGAAGGCGGGAATCCGTTTGCGATTACCATGCGGTATAGCATGTTTACGGTACTTAAAGTGCAGTGCGAACAGATTGGCGAGTTAGCGCAAAATAGCAGGGTATAGGCTTGAATTATCCGGGTTTTAAAATAGAAAAAACAGATTGGGAAGAGGTGTGAAGTTTACATCTCTTTTTTTACTTTATAGGAAAAATGCACATCCGGTTGATAAAAGGATGTGCATTTTTTTATGCTTTGTGGTATATATTTTCGTATAGATGCCTGTCTGTTCTATCCCATTACGACAGTGACATCGTATTCTGTCTTTCCTTTTTCGTAAGGAATGACAGTGGTGTCTGTGTACTCCTTGCCGTCTACAATAAGTTTTACAACCCCTTTTTCTACTTTGTTTGGATTTTCGACTTTGATCTTATAAACGCCTTCCCTGTACTTACGTGTCATCGTAAATCCTGTACCCATTTCAGAAGGAACGCAAGGATCTACGCTAAGTCCTGTAAGAGTAGGTACGACACCTAAAATATACTGGGACACATTTACAAATGTCCACGCAGCGGTACCTGTAAGCCAGCTGTTCTTTGCCTGTCCGAAGAATTTCGCATCCTTTCCTGCGATCATCTGGGAATATACATAAGGCTCGGTGCAGTGGATTTCACTGATGTCCTCGATGTAAGCCGGGCAGGTTCTTCTATAAATTTCAAACGCTCTGTTTCCGCGTCCGATGACGGTTTCTGCGCAGGAAACCCAAGGGTTATTGTGGCAGAAGATACCGGCATTCTCTTTATATCCTGGCGGATAGGAGGTGATTTCTCCAAGCTCTAAGTGATATCTGGTATAGGCAGGCTGTAAGAGGACGATACCGTATTTGGTGTCGAGCCTTTCCTTTACAGAGTCGAGAGCTTTCTTTGCCTCTCCGGTCTCTACACCGACACCGGCAAGGACACAGAAGCCCTGTGGCTCGATGTAAATCTGTCCTTCCTCACACTCCTTGGAACCGACCTTTCTGCTTTCTGCATCGTAGGCGCGGACGAACCATTCGCCATCCCAGCCGTCTTTTAAGAGAGCTTTATTCATTTCCTCCACTTCTTTTAATACGCGGTCAGCTTCTGCCTGATCTCCGGTAAATGCACAGAGGTCTGCATATTCTTTTCCGTATTTTACGAACATGCCGCCGATGAAGACAGACTCTGCCACTGGTCCTTCACTTGGGCCGAAAGTCTGGAAGGATTCTCCCGGATTTTCAGAGAAGCAGTTCAGGTTCAGGCAGTCGTTCCAGTCAGCACGCCCGATAAGTGGGAGATTATGAGGTCCCTTATGCGTAGCAATATAGTCAAAGGAACGCTTTAAATGTCCCATCAGAGGAACCGCCTTTGATGCGTCGTTATCGAATGGCACCATCTCATCTAAAATCGAAGTGTCTCCTGTCTCACGGATGTAGGCAGAAACGCATGCAATCAGCCAGAGCGGGTCGTCGTTAAAGCCGGAGCCGATATCGGCATTTCCCTGCTTCGTCAGAGGCTGGTACTGGTGATAAGAGCTTCCATCCTCAAACTGGGTGGAGGCGATGTCGATGATTCTTTCTCTCGCACGTTCCGGAATCAGATGCACGAAGCCTAAAAGATCCTGGCAGGAATCCCTGAATCCCATACCGCGCCCGATTCCTGATTCGTAGTAGGAAGCAGAACGTGACATGTTAAATGTGACCATACACTGGTACTGATTCCAGATATTTACCATGCGGTCCAGCTTTTCTTCGTCGGATTTTATGGTGAACTTGGAAAGAAGTTCCTCCCAGTCATCCTTTAATTTCTTCAGAGCGGCATCGACCTGCTCGTCCGTTTTATATTTGGATAAGAGCTCGTCTGCCGGTTTTTTATTGATCACATCCTGTGCCGTGAATTTCTGGTCATTTGGATTCTCGCAGTATCCCAGGACAAAAATCATGCTTTTTGATTCTCCCGGTGCGAGTGTTACATTGATCTGATGGGAACCGATCGGATACCATCCGCTGGCTACGGAATTATGTGCCTTTCCTTCCTCCACGACCTGTGGATTTCCTGTGCCTCTGTATGCACCTAAAAATTCATCCCTGCTGGTGTCGAAGCCGTCCACAGGACAGTTGACTGAGTATACTGCATAGTGATTACGGCGTTCACGGTATTCTGTTTTGTGGTAGATCGTGGAATCTATGATTTCCATTTCGGCAATGTTCAAATTACGCTGGAAGTTGGTCATATCATCCATCGCATTCCACAGACAGAATTCTATGTATGAAAATACGGTGAAATTTTTGGTTTCCTCTGATTCGTTGGTCACGACCAAGCGGTTTACTTCGCAGTTATCGCCAACCGGTACAAAGGCGAGCAGAGACGCTTTCAAGCCGTTCTTCGTAGAAGTAAAGCGGCTGTAGCCCATACCGTGGCGGCATTCGTAGGAATCGAGCTCGGTTTTTACCGGCTGCCAGCCAGGATTCCAGACTGTATCTCCGTCCTTAATATAATAGTAACGTCCGTTTTCGTCGCTTGGCACATTGTTATAACGATAGCGGGTGATACGGCGAAGCTTTGCATCTTTATAGAAGCTGTAACCACCACAGGTGTTTGATATCAGCGAAAAGAAATCCGTACTTCCCAGGTAATTGATCCATGGCAGCGGCGTTTTTGGGGTAGTGATCGCATACTCCTTTGCCCCGTCATCAAAAAATCCAAATTTCATAATTCTCCTCCATTTCCTCTTTTTAAGATATTCTGATGAGTGTTGTGAAATTGCACAAAAAACTTTCAACATCTTCATCATATTCGATAAAAAAAGTATAACTTAAATGCTCTTAAAAAGCAAGAGAAATGGCTTAATAAACAGAATTTTCGATAAAATCATAAATAATTTGGGAAAGATGCTGAAAAACATGGGGAGGGAGCCTGTATAACAGTTCTGTCATATCGGCCTCATCAGAATTCTCCTCTTTCTTTTCGAAAAAAAAATCTGCAGGTGAAATATTCAGATAAAAACAGATTTCAAAGAAAGCTTGCATAGTAGGGAAATGATTTCCAGATTCGATACCGTTTATGTAGTTTTTGTTTTGTCCTAATTCCAAACTCATTTTTCTGGCACTTACTCCTTTTTTGCTTCTCAGGGTAGATAATCTGAGCCCAAAATTTTTTTTGCTGTAGGTTTCTAGAAATCTGGTGTAGTGTTTCTGTTCCATACGATTTCCTCTCATTCTTAAGTGATAGTTTTCTTTTTCTTTGTCATTTTAGCAATTTTTTATCGAATATGTGCCATGTTGAAAAAGGTGTTTGTGAAAAATACCCTTTTGAAAATGTCATTTTCAAGAAAAATCCCTTGATATAATCTTATACTGTTTTTGAAGGATAGTATGGCGTTTGTCGAAGCCTTCCGTTTATGGTTACGGATAAATTTGAGCTGATTTCCGGAACATGATATCCATGCTGATAAAAAAACGCTGCTGCCATTTGCAGCCGGAACGGCTGTAGCAGTAACGAAAAATCAATGATTGATTTAGAAAGAGGGTTGTGATAAAATAAATCCATATGGGTAAAAATGGTTAACATCATAAAAGAATACCCGTCATAAAATCAGGAGGGTAAATACGATGAAGTATTTCGGGACAGATGGATTCAGAGGAGAAGCGAATGTAGATTTAAATGTAGTGCATGCATATAAAGTAGGGCGGTTTTTAGGCTGGTACTACGGAAAAGAGCATAAGGCGAGAATTGTGATCGGAAAGGATACCAGACGTTCCAGCTATATGTTTGAGGATGCTTTGGCGGCCGGACTTACAGCGAGTGGTGCGGATGTCTATCTTTTGCATGTAACACCGACACCAAGTGTTTCCTATGTGGTTCGTACCGAGCAGTTTGATTGTGGAATCATGATTTCTGCAAGTCACAATCCATATTACGATAACGGAATCAAGGTGATTGATGGCAATGGATATAAATTAGCGGCAGAGATCGAGGAGAAGATCGAGGAATATATCGATGGCCCGGAGGATGCGGTGCCGTATGCGAGGGGGGCAGATATTGGCTGTACGATAGATTATGCGATAGGCAGGCACAGATACATAGGATATCTGATGTCGCTTGCGACCAGATCCTTTAAAAATGTGAAGGTGGGACTTGATTGTGCGAATGGTTCTGCGTATTCCGTGGCAAAGGGAGTCTTTGATGCACTCGGTGCCAAGACCTATGCAATCGGCATGGAACCAGATGGAATAAATATAAACAGGGACTGTGGTTCTACGCATATTGAGCATCTGCAGAGGTATGTAAAGGAAAGAGAGCTGGATATCGGCTTTGCCTTTGATGGCGATGCGGACAGATGTATGGCGATCGATGATCAGGGCGATGTCATTGATGGCGATGCGATTCTGTATTTATGTGGCTGCTATCTGAAAGAAAAGGGGGAGCTCAATAATAATACAATCGTGACCACCGTGATGTCCAATCTCGGGCTGTATAAGGCTCTGGATAAAAAGGGAATTTTGTATGAAAAAACAGCAGTAGGAGATAAATATGTCAATGCAAATATGGTGGAGAACAATCATTCATTAGGTGGTGAACAGTCAGGACATATTATCTTTAGCAAGTATGCGGTCACGGGAGATGGAGTTTTGACTGCACTCATGCTGATGGAGGTTATGCTGGAAAAGAAGCAGAAGCTTTCGGAGCTTAGGAAGGATTTAAAAATCTATCCCCAGGTCTTGAAAAATGTCAGGGTAAAGGATAAAGCTGCTGCAAAAAGCGATGAGGATGTCCTGGCTGCTGCAAAAAAGGTGGAAAATGCTCTGGGAGAAGATGGACGTATTCTTTTAAGAGAAAGCGGTACAGAGCCTTTGATTCGTATCATGGTCGAGGCAGGTACCGAAAAGCTCTGCCATGAGTATGCGGATCAGGTGGCAGATGTTTTGGCGAAAAAGGGGCATGTGAAGTTATAGAAACGTTTGGAGGATCGTGCCTGCCGAAAACGGTCTTCCCTTGAAAATACAATATAAAAATCATAAAAAGTAAAAAATTATTTAATAAGAAAGAAAAATAGCTTGCTTTTATGGAAAGTATCATGTATATTATGGTGTTAGGGTTAAATGGTGATTTTTTCTTAAAATGTGACCATTGTAATGTAAGCAAAATTTACTAGGAGGATTTGTTAGAATGAGTGTACAGGTTGAAAATTTAGAAAAGAGTATGGCAAAGCTTACGATCGAGGTATCAGCTGAGGAGTTCCAGACTGCAATGAATAAGGCATACCAGAAGATGAAGGGAAGAATTTCAATTCCTGGTTTTCGTAAGGGAAAGGCACCTCGTGCAATGGTGGAAAAGATGTATGGGCCGGGTATTTTTTATGAGGATGCTGCAAATGCAGTGATTCCGGATTCCTATGAGGCAGCAGCGAAGGAAAGCGGACTTGAGATCGTGGCACAGCCGGAAATTGATGTCGTACAGATTGAAAAGGGAAAGCCGTTTATTTATACGGCTACGGTAGCAGTAAAGCCTGAGGTCGCTCTGGGCGACTATAAGGGAATCGAGGTTGAAAAGAAGGATATCGAAGTGACGGATGAGGATATCAATGCCGAGATCGATAAGGTCAGAGAGAAAAACTCCCGTATGATTACGATCGATGACAGAGCGACAGAGGATGGAGATACTGTGCTCATTGACTTTGATGGTTTTGTGGACGGAGAAAGATTTGAAGGCGGTAAGGCAGAGGATTATGAGCTTGTCTTAGGTTCTCATTCTTTTATTGACAACTTTGAGGAGCAGCTGATCGGAAAGAATATTGACGATGAGGTGGAGGTCAATGTGACGTTTCCGGATCAGTACCAGGCAGAAGAATTACAGGGCAAGCCTGCTTTATTTAAGGTAAAGATCAAGGAAATCAAGGTGAAGGAGCTTCCGGAGTTAGATGATGATTTTGCACAGGATGTTTCTGAGTGCGATACCTTAGAGGAATATAAAGAGGAAACGAAGAAGAAATTATGCGAGTCAAAGGAAGAAGCTGCAAAGAGTGAAAAGGAGGCAGCTGTAATCGACCAGATCATAGAAAATGCCACCATGGAGATTCCGGAACAGATGGTAGCAGCACAGGTTCGTCAGATGACACAGGAGTTTGCACAGAGACTGCAGTCACAGGGCTTGTCCTTAGAGCAGTATATGCAGTTTACAGGAATGTCTGCCCACAGCTTTACCGAGGAGTTAACGCCGCAGGCGTTAAAGCGGATTCAGAGTCGTCTGGTGCTGGAGGCAATCGTAAAAGCAGAGGACATTTCTGTATCCGATGAAGATATTGATGGTGAAATCGAAGAAATGGCAAAGATGTATCAGATGGAGGCGGATAAGTTAAAGGAATCCATCGGGGAAGAGGAAAGAAAGCGGATTTCTATGGATCTTGCCGTGCAGAAAGCGGTAGAACTGGTAGTAGAAGCAGCAGTAGAAAAGTGATTTAGAAGCTATCCCCGGGTGCTTTACGAAAATTGTCAGACATCTGACTGAATAGAACCAGGATTCGAAACATAAGACTTATTTAGTGCAGGTCTTATCAGATGATGAAGCAGGGGTAGTTTGCATTGGAAAGGAGTGACAGCATGGGATACAGTATTCCGTATGTAGTGGAGAAAACAAGTAGTGGAGAACGTTCGTATGATATCTATTCCAGATTACTTCAGGATCGGATCATTATGCTTTCGAATGAGGTGAACGACGATGTGGCAAGTCTCATCGTTTCACAGCTTTTATTTTTAGAATCACAGGATCCGGCCAAGGATATTTCTTTATATATCAATAGTCCGGGGGGGTCGGTCAGTGCAGGCTTTGCGATATATGATACGATGAATTATGTGAAATGCGATGTATCTACCATTTGTATGGGAATGGCAGCCAGCATGGGGGCGTTTCTGCTGGCAGGCGGTGCAAAGGGAAAACGTTATGCACTTCCGAATGCGGAAATTATGATACATCAGCCTTCCGGCGGTGCCAGAGGACAGGAAACAGAAATTCGTATCGTGGCAGAGCAGATTTTAAAAACGAGAGAAAGATTGAATCGGATTTTGGCAGAAAATACCGGTCAGCCGCTGGATGTCATTGCGAATGACACCGAGCGCGATAATTATATGACCGCTGAGGAAGCGAAAGCTTATGGTTTGGTGGATGAGATCATTACGAACAGGAAAGAAGAGAAGGAAGCGTAAAACATAGTATGAAATGGGGGTTTCAAAATGCCGGGAAAGAGAGAGGATGGGACATTTAAGTGTTCTTTTTGTGGAAAAACACAGAATCAGGTGCATAAGCTGATTGCAGGACCGAGCGGGGTATATATCTGTGACCAGTGTATTGAGCTTTGTTCCGAAATTATAGATGAGGAATTTGGAGATCGTGATGTCGCTTATGACGAGGATTTGGAGATCAATCTGTTAAAGCCCAGAGAAATTAAGGAGTTTTTAGATGAATACGTGATTGGTCAGGAGGATGCGAAGAAGGTACTTTCTGTCGCTGTCTACAATCACTATAAAAGAGTTCTTTCCGGAAAGAGTATGGATGTGGAACTGCAGAAAAGCAATATTTTGATGCTTGGACCGACAGGTTCCGGAAAAACCTTTTTGGCACAGACGCTGGCAAAGATTTTAAATGTGCCGTTTGCGATTGCAGATGCTACGGCACTTACCGAAGCCGGTTATGTCGGAGAAGATGTAGAAAATATTTTGCTTAAGATCATACAGGCAGCTGATTATGATATGGACCGGGCAGAGCATGGAATCATCTATATCGATGAGATTGATAAGATTACCAGAAAAGGGGAAAATGTATCCATCACCAGAGATGTGTCCGGAGAAGGAGTGCAGCAGGCTCTTTTAAAGATTTTAGAAGGGACGGTTGCCAGTGTACCGCCTCAGGGTGGCAGAAAGCATCCACATCAGGAGTTTTTCCAGCTGGATACGACGAATATTCTGTTCATCTGCGGAGGGGCTTTTGATGGTCTGGATCATATCATTGGTTCCAGAATCGGCAAAAAAGCAATTGGATTTAATACGGAGCTTTCGAACAAGATAGAGGATAACGTAGGAGAGCTGTTTAAACAGGTACTTCCGGAGGACCTGATGAAATTCGGACTGATACCGGAGCTGATTGGTCGTGTTCCGGTTACGGTGTCTTTGGATCTTTTAGATGAAAAGGCACTGGAGCGGATTTTGGTAGAGCCGAAAAATGCGATTACCAAACAGTATGAAAAGCTGTTTGAAATGGACGATGTGAAGCTGACATTTCATGAGGATGCGATCAAAGCGGTGGCAAAGAAATCGTTTGACAGGAAGACGGGAGCCAGAGGACTTCGTGCAATCATGGAAGCGGTTATGATGGATGCCATGTATGAGGTTCCATCAGATGAAAGTATAAAGGAATGTGTGATTACGAAGGAAGCTGTGGAGGGCGATGAACAGCCAAGGCTGATCCTGATTGACGATCAGGTAAAAATGCTTCCAAAAAGAAACAGAAAATCAGATAATGCGGAAGGTGAGAGTGCATAGGAACTGTTCATTTTTCACAGTTCCACAGACAAAAGCCATGAAGATAAAAAGCGTAAATTTGGAAACAGTTTGCGGGGTGACGAGCAGATTGCCGCAAAACAGGATGTTAGAGATTGCATTTGCAGGAAGATCGAATGTAGGAAAATCCTCTTTGATTAATGCGCTGATGAATCGAAAAAATTATGCCAAGACTTCAAGCAGGCCCGGTAAAACACAGACCATCAATTTTTATAATATCAACGATGCGTTCTATTTTGTGGATTTACCGGGATATGGCTATGCAAAAGCAGCACCGGAGCTAATAAAAAAATGGGGCAGGATGATTGAGAGATATTTAAAAGACTCAAGGGTTTTGCGTCTTGTTTTTTTATTGGTGGATATTCGTCATAAGCCAAATGCAAATGACATACAAATGTATGACTGGTGTGTGGAGTACGGTTTTCATCCGATTATTATAGCGACGAAAGAGGATAAGGTAAAGCGTTCGGAAAAACAGAAGCGTTTAAGGGAGATTGAAGAAACGCTGGGTGTCGTGGAGGGAACTCCGGTCATACCATTTTCTTCCGTGACGAAAAGTGGAAGGGAAGAAATTTTCGAATATATTGATATGGTATATGAGGATTTTGGAAAAGACATTTTAAGAGAATTGGAACAGGGATTTGAAAAATAGGATTTTGAGAAAGCAGGCTTAGTGAATGGAGGCAGGGCATGAATATCGTAGTTTTGGCAGGTGGGCTTAGTACAGAAAGAGACGTTTCCTTAAGCAGTGGGACGCAGGTTTGCAGGGCACTGAGGAAAAAAGGACACCATGCGGTTCTTTTGGATGTGTTTTGTGGATATGAGGGAGAGCTTGATATAGAGCATATCTTTGACGATAGGGAGACGCTGACTCCTTTCGTGGAGGGAATCGAGAGTGCTGCTCCGGATCTTAATGCTGTTAGAAAAAGCAGAGGAGAATCTGCGGATGGTTTTTTTGGACCGAATGTTTTAGCAGTTTGTAAAAAAGCAGATATTGTTTATATGGGGCTGCATGGTGCAGAGGGGGAGAATGGAAAGCTGCAGGCAGCTTTTGATATGCTTGGAATTCGCTATACCGGTTCCGGATATTTAGGAAGTGCGATTGCCATGGATAAGGGAATGGCAAAAAAAGTATTTCAGAAGGCCGGAATTCCGACGCCTACGGGATATTCCGTGTTTTTTGGAAAGGCAGAGGAACAGTCTAAAGTAGGGTATCCCTGTGTCGTGAAGCCGTGCTGTGGTGGTTCCAGCGTAGGAGTCAGTTTTGCGGACAATGATGAGGAATTTAAAGAAGCCCTACGTCTGGGATTTCAGTATGAGGATGAGCTGTTAGTGGAAAAATGTATTAAAGGGAGAGAGTTTTCTGCGGGCGTGATTGCAGGAAAAAGTCTGCCGATCATTGAAATCATCCCGAAAGAAGGTTTTTATGACTATAAAACAAAATATCAGTCAGGGCTTGCGTCTGATGTCTGCCCGGCAGAGCTTAGCAGGGAAGTTGCTGAGAAAATGCAGGAATATGCTGTTCGTGTCTATGAGGAGTTGAAGCTTGGGACTTATGCCAGGATGGATTTTCTTTTAGATGAGGAAGAAAATATGTATTGTCTGGAGGCAAATACGCTTCCGGGGATGACGCCGACCAGTCTTCTTCCACAGGAGGCATTGGTGACAGGGGTAGATTATGGAGATCTCTGTGAACAGATCATAGGCTGGTCCATAGAAGGATATGAAAAGAGGGAGCGCCATATCTCAGGGAAGCATTACGGTGTGGATGCTCTTATCGATGTCTTTCCTTCGAAGATGTCAGGAATGACGATAGAGAGAATTGTAGAAGCCTGTAAGGGAACCTACTATGGACCACAGGAAGCTCTTAAGGAGGAAATCTCCATGATTACCACGGACAGCAGGAAGATTGGAAAGGATTATCTTTTTGTTGCGATCAAGGGAGAGCGGGTAGATGGTAATCTCTTTGTTTCTTCTGCTTACGCAGACGGGGCTCTGGTTTGTCTTTCCGAGGTGGAAGCTCCTGACAGGAAAGAACCGTATATCGTAGTGGATTCCTGCTTTCAGGCTTTAAAGGATATGGCAGGGCTTTACAGAGAAATATTAGGAACAAAGATTATTGGAATTACCGGAAGTGTAGGAAAGACAACGACAAAGGAAATGGTGGCTGCTGTGCTTTCGGAACGGTTCTGTACTTTGAAGACGAAGGGAAATTTCAATAACGAAGTAGGGGTTCCGCTTACATTGTTCCGTCTGAGGAAAGAGCACGAGATTGCTGTGGTAGAAATGGGAATCAGCGAGTTTGGTGAAATGACAAGGCTTAGTCAGGTGGTGAAGCCGGATGCCTGTGTAATCACGAATGTCGGGCAGTGCCATTTGGAAAACCTGGGAGACAGGGATGGTGTTTTAAAGGCAAAGACAGAAATCTTTACGCATATGTCGGAGAATGGAAATATTTATCTGAACGGAGATGATGATAAACTAGTGACCGTTACCCAATCCGGGGAGAGGAGTATTACCTTTTTTGGGATAGGTGGAAAAAATAAGGTATATGCGGATAAGATAAAAAATCTGGGATTAAAGGGTACGAATTTTGAGGCTGTGACAGAAACGGAACGATTTTCCGTGCATGTGCCGGTTCCTGGAAAACATATGGTATCTAATGCGCTCGCAGCAATTTCCATCGGACTTGATCTGGGGATGACTGGAGAGGAAATCACAAGGGGAATCGAGAAATTCAGACCGATAGGCGGACATAGTAATATTATTGAAACTGGAAAATATACGATTTTAGATGATTGCTATAATGCAAATCCTGCATCGATGAGAGCCGGAATTGATGTGCTAAAGAGTGCTTTAGGGCGTAAGGTAGCTATTTTAGGTGATATGTTCGAGCTCGGTGAGGAAGCGGCAGAGCTTCATGCTTCCGTAGGCCGTTATGCAGCAGGAGTAGAGTTAGATGTCCTGATTTTTGTCGGAGAGCTTTCCGGAAATGCTCTGATTGCTGCGGAAAAGATTTGGAAAAAGAAAGAAACTCTTTTCTATTTTTCTACCAGAGAGGAGCTTTTGAAAAAGCTTTCCGTACTTTTAGAGGATGGAGATACAATTTTAGTAAAGGCATCTCATGGAATGCACTTTGAAAAGATTGTTGACAGGATAAAAGAAATGAGTTAGAAAGCAGATAATATATTTTTCCAGAGGAAGGGATGGTAAGAAACATGAATGAAAAGTTGTCGAATATTTTAGAGGAAGCGATGTCTCAGATCAATGCATCAGATAAGTTAGACAGGTTAAATGACATCCGTGTGAGTTTTTTAGGGAAAAAAGGTGAGCTTACTTCTGTCTTAAAATCCATGAAGGATGTGGCACCGGAGGACAGACCGAAGGTTGGTCAGATGGTAAATGAAGCCAGAAAACAGATTGAGGAAAAATTGGAAGAAAAGAAAAAAGTTTTTGAGGAGAAGCTTTTAGAGGAAAAAATAAAAACGGAGACGATCGATGTAACCCTGCCCGGGAAAAAGCGGATGCTCGGACATCGTCATCCAAATACCATTACGCTGAAAGAGGTAGAGGATATCTTTATCGGAATGGGATATGAGGTAGTAGAGGGACCGGAAGTGGAGTATGATTATTATAACTTCGAGGCATTGAATATTCCGGCGAATCATCCGGCAAAGGATGAGCAGGATACCTTTTATATTACAAAGGATATTCTTTTACGCTCCCAGACATCCTCTGTACAGGTGCATGAGATGGAAAAGGGAAAGCTTCCGATTCGAATGATCGCACCGGGAAGGGTGTTCCGTTCGGATGAGGTGGATGCGACGCATTCACCGACTTTCCATCAGATTGAAGGACTGGTGATTGATAAAAATATTACATTTGCAGATTTGAAAGGGACTTTGCAGGAGTTTGCCATCCGTCTGTTTGGGGAAGGAACGAAGGTGAAGTTCCGTCCGCATCATTTTCAGTTTACAGAGCCGAGTGCGGAGATGGATGTGTCCTGCTTTAAATGTGGCGGGAAGGGCTGCCGCTTCTGTAAAGGCTCTGGATGGGTGGAGATTTTAGGCTGTGGCATGGTACATCCGCATGTGCTGGAGATGAGCGGCATCGATCCGGAGGAGTATACCGGCTTTGCTTTTGGTGTAGGTCTGGAGCGAATCGCACTGTTTAAGTATGAGATTGATGATATGCGGCTTTTATATGAAAATGATACAAGATTTTTAAAACAGTTTTAGTTCTGCAGGATTGTGGGAGCTGCGAAGGAGCGGAGCAATCCGTAATCACGAAGGAAGGGAAATAAACAGAGGTAAGGAGGAACATTATGGATACGTCGTTATCATGGATTAAGGCATATGTGCCGGATCTGGACTGCACTGCTAAAGAGTATACGGATGCCATGACGCTTTCCGGTACGAAAGTAGAAGGCTATAAGGAATTTGATAAAAATTTAGAGAAGATTATCGTAGGAAAAATCAGTAAGATCGAAAAGCATCCGGATGCGGATAAGCTTGTCGTTTGTCAGGTGCAGATTGATGAAGAGGGAACAGAGGTGCAGATTGTGACCGGGGCACCGAATGTAAAAGAGGGGGATAAGGTTCCTGTCGTTTTAGACGGGGGACATGTCGCCAGTTCACATAAAGATGGAGAGAGTGAAAACGGTTTTAAAATCAAAAAGGGAAAATTAAGAGGTGTGGAGTCCTTTGGTATGATGTGTTCTATCGAGGAGCTTGGTTCGAATACGGATATGTACCCGGATGCAGCGAAGGATGGGCTTTATATTCTGAGTGATAATCCGGAATATAAGGATGCGAAAATCGGTTCGGATGCAATAGAGCTTTTGGGACTGCATGATGTGACCTTTGAATATGAGGTGACATCGAACCGCGTGGACTGCTTTGGCGTGCTTGGGATTGCCAGAGAGGCTGCAGCTACCTTTGGAAAGGAATTTAAGCCGCCGGTAGTGAAGGAAACAGGAAATTCTGAGGATGTAAATGATTATATCTCTGTGGAAGTGAAGGATTCTGCGCTGTGTTCCAGATATACAGCCAGAGTGGTAAAAAACATTAAACTGGCACCATCTCCGGAGTGGATGCAGAGAAGACTTGCTTCTGTAGGAATCCGTCCTATCAATAATATCGTAGATATTACGAATTATGTGATGGAGGAGTATGCACAGCCGATGCATGCCTATGATTTAGACCGGATCGAGGATAAAAAAATCGTGGTCAGAAGAGCGGAAAACGGGGAAAAATTCGTGACTTTAGATGGTCAGGAAAGAACTTTGGATGATACGATGCTGATGATCTGTGATGGAAAGAAAGCAGTCGGACTTGCCGGAATCATGGGTGGGGAAAACTCGATGATTACGGATGATGTTCAGACGATGCTTTTCGAGGCGGCGACCTTTGACGGGACGAATATCCGCCTTTCCGGAAAGAAGCTCGGGATGCGTACGGATGCACAGGCGAAGTTCGAGAAGGGACTGGATCCGAATACAGCGATGGAAGCGATGAATCGTGCCTGTGAACTGATAGAGGAGTTAGGAGCCGGCGAAGTGGTCGGAGGAGCTGTTGATTATTATCCGGTGAAAAAGGAGTCTTTTACGATTGCATATGATCCGGATAAAATCAATGCGCTTTTGGGAACGGATATTCCAGAGGAGGAGATGATTGGGTATTTTGAAAAGATCGATCTTCCGGTAGACAGAGAAAAACGAGAGGTTCTGATTCCGACATGGAGACAGGATTTAGAGCGTATGGCAGATCTTGCGGAAGAAGTGGCAAGATTTTATGGTTATGATAAGATTCCGATGACGCTGCCGGAGAGTTCTGCCACGATGGGAGGATTATCCGAAAAACTGAATTTGGAAAATGAGGTTCGTGATATCGTAGAGGCGTATGGCTTCTGTGAAGGAATGACATATTCCTTTGAAAGTCCGAAGGTATATGAGAAGTTAAATTTAAAAGAGGATGATGCACTCAGAAAGAGTATAGTGATCAGTAATCCTTTGGGAGAGGATTACAGTGTGATGAGGACTTCTGCATTGGGCGGGATGCTTACTTCTCTGGCGACAAATTATAACCGGAGAAATAAGGATGTCAGACTTTATGAACTGGCAAATGTCTATCTTCCGAAGGCACTTCCTCTGACAGAGCTTCCGGATGAAAGAGTACAGCTGACATTAGGAATGTATGGTGTGGGTGATTTTTATGAAATGAAGGGTGTACTGGAAAGTATTTTAGATATTTTGTCATTAAGGGGAACTGTGGAGTATGATCCGAATGCCGGGAAGACCTTTTTACATCCGGGAAGACAGGCGAATGTCATTTACGAGGGAAAGGTGATTGCTTATTTGGGAGAGGTGCATCCGGCCGTGCTTAAGAATTTCGAGATTGGGGAAAGGTCCTATATCGCAGTAGTAGATTTGATGGAGCTTATCTCGATGGATAAGCAGGCTGTAAAGTACGAGGGAATTGCGAAGTTTCCGTCTGTGACCAGGGATATCAGTCTGATGATGAAAAAGGAGATTTTGGCAGGTGATATCGAAAAGGCAATCCGTAAAAAGGGTGGTGCCCTTCTGGAGAGTTATGAGCTGTTTGATGTATATGAGGGAGCGCAGTTGGAAGAAGGATATAAATCTTTGGCATATAAAATTGTCTTTCGTGCGAAGGACAGGACTTTAAAGGAGGAGGAGATTTCTGCAGTGATGGAAAAGATTTTTGCTGCTTTAGAGGAGCTTGGTGCTACGCTTCGTAAATAGTGCCATCTTGTGCATACGTGGAAGGGAAAAAGGAAACGTGTATAGGTAATTTGCTCCCTGCAAAGGGCAGGGAGCTGTTTGGAGTGGAGAATGAAAAAAAGGGATTTGAGAAATCTGCGTATCGTTGCCTGGATTGGCTTCGTGATTTATTTGATCGCGATGGTGTATTTTCTGTTTTTTTGCGAAAAGATGGGAAGAGTATCGGGAGTAGATTATCGTTATAACCTGAAGCCTTTTGCAGAGATCAGGCGATGTCTGCAATATATTTATACAGATCGATATCGTTATAGTATGACTTTGAATCTTTTTGGAAATGTGGGATGCTTCGTTCCTCTGGGGTTTGTGCTCCCGTTTTTAAGTTCAAAAAGGTGGAGTTTTATTAAGGTCACACTTCTTAGCGTGAGTGCTTCTGTTTTGATAGAGGTAATGCAGCTTATTACGAAGCTTGGCTGCTGTGATATAGATGATGTGATATTGAATACATGTGGTGGGATGTTGGGCTATATTTTATTTCTTTTATGCAGAGGAATCTATCGTCTGGTCACAAAGCGAAAAACGGTATAGCGTCGATGTTGCTCATTTGCGGTCGATCTGTCCGTGAATGAGAACGATTCTGGAAAAGTTTAGTTGGGGGTTTTTGATGTTTGGAAAGAAAAACAAAAAGAAAGAGAAAAATTCATTACGCTTATCGGATAAGAAACATCCGGTAAGTGCAATCGTTGCGACAGGGATAGGAGTAGTATCTCTGCTTCTTTTTATTATCATTTGTGTGATTTCCAGTGAGAGTGATGGAAATGCAGGAGTTTTGATCGGAGCGGGAGGAATTTTTTGTTTTCTTCTTAGTGTGACTGGATTTGTGATGGCATGGATGAGTCTGCATATTGAAAATATCAGACCGCAGTTTCCGACAGCAGCGGCAGTTTTAAATGGTCTTTTGATGGTCTTTTATTTTCTGCTCTATATGTGGGGGATGTTTGTTTAGGAATTGTTCAGAAATAAATTAGGAATATTGCGCAGGATTTTTCTTTGAGTGGCTGTTCAAAAATCAGGCGCATAGCGGGCTATGCAACTGTTTTTTGAGCAGTGCAGCCAGAGAAAAAGACAAGTAATATCCGAAGTTATTTTTGAACAGTTTCTTAGTACATCTGAAGGAGAAAATTTATGGCGATGCATTTTTCAGAGGAGGATCAAAAGAAATTACGGGAGGATTCTTCGGAGATTTATAAAAAAAGAACAGAGGAAAGTGAAAAAAAAGCAGTGGAGAGTCTGGATGCAAAAGGAAAGCTCCGGTATTTTTTTGACTATTATTTTAAATATGTGATTGCTGTGGGTGTCATAGCTGCAGTTCTCGCAGCGGTATTTTATGAAAGCTTCCGGAGACGACCGACAGATGCGCTCTATGTTCTGGTACGTCATGATGCAATCGAGGACGATAAGCTGGAGGAGTTTGCAGCAGCGGTAGAAGACTATTTAGGGATAGATAAAAGAATAGAGCAGGTAACGGTGGAGCTGTGTCCTTCGGATATAAAATTACAGACCTATCTTTTTGCGAAGACGGCAGATGTCGTGATTATGGATGCGGATAACTTTGAACGCTGGGGAAATGCGGATTATTTTTTTACTGCAGAGGAAGACAAATTGGTTTCTTTTTATCAGGATTATGAGGAAAAGTACAGATACCGTGCCAGACATCTGACGGTAGAGGATCAGGTAAGTCAAAAGGAGGATGAAAGTGCGGAACCGGAGGATACTTTTGAATATAACTGTGCTCTGTATCTGACGGACAGTGAAAAATACAAGCAGATTTCCGTGGGAATCAAAGAGCCTGTGATAGCGATATCAAAAGGCACAAAGCATAAAGAAGATGCAGTAAAGTTTGTGAAATATATGATGGACAATGAGGTAAAACTGAATTTGAAGGGAGACTAGAAAAAAGCGGGCGGTTAAAAGATGGTTACTATGAATGGTAAAAAAAGATGGTCAAAAGATGGTCGAAAAAAATAAAAAAAGTATTGACAAACGTAAAAAAATGCATATAATAAATAAGTGTTATGACAAAGGTGTCACGAACGAATTTCGTGGCATCTTTTTTTGCTTTTATACAGAAATTTCATTCTGGCGAATGGAAAATTTCTTAGGAATTGTAAATAATTAAATTTTGCAGTTCCTTAGGAGCAAAAAATGAGAATGCGCAGCTCATTAAAATAAAAATGAGATTGGAGGAACTGTTATGACAAATGAAATAGTGGATTATATAAATGAAAACCTCTGGGGAGTCTGGTTTTTAATCGGAGCAGCACTTGTATTCTGGATGCAGGCAGGCTTTGCGATGGTAGAGGCAGGCTTTACCAGAGCCAAAAATGCAGGAAATATCATTATGAAAAACCTGATGGATTTCTGTATCGGTACAGTGATGTTCATGGCAATCGGTGCATCTTTTCTTTTGGGAGAGGATGCGCTCGGACTAATCGGAAAGCCGGGATTTGATCTGTTTACCGCATATAAAGATTTTGATTTTTCGAATTTTGTCTTTAATCTGGTCTTTTGTGCGACGACAGCAACCATCGTATCCGGTGCAATGGCAGAGAGAACGAAATTTATTTCCTACTGTGTTTATTCCGGGGTGATTTCGGCAATCATCTATCCGATTGAAGCACATTGGATCTGGGGTGGCGGATGGCTTTATCAGATGGGATTTCATGATTATGCCGGTTCCTGTGCGATTCATATGGTTGGTGGAATCTGTGCCATCATTGGTGCAAAGATTTTAGGACCAAGAATCGGCAAATTCAGCAAGCGAACCGGAAGACCACATGCGATTCCGGGACATAACCTTCCGCTCGGAGCTTTAGGTGTATTCATTCTCTGGTTTGGATGGTATGGATTTAATGGAGCAGCAGCAAAGGATATTTCCACACTTGCTTCCGTATTTTTGACGACGACGATCGCACCGGCAATTGCCACGGTGGTCTGTATGATCTTTACCTGGCTCAAATATGGTGCTCCTGATGTATCGATGTGTCTGAATGCATCCCTGGCAGGTCTGGTGGCTATCACAGCTCCATGTGATGTGACGGATGCCCTTGGTGCTGCAATCATCGGTATCGTAGCAGGGCTTTTGGTGATTTTCGGTGTCTGGCTTTTAGATTATAAATTAAAGATCGATGATCCGGTAGGTGCAGTCGCAGTTCATATGTGCAATGGTATCTGGGGAACGATTGCAGTGGGGCTGTTCGCTACCAGTTCTGCTCCGGGATTTGCAGTGGCAGCAGCGGATAACGGGATAAAAGAAGGTCTGTTTTATGGCGGTGGCTTTACACAGCTCGGAAGACAGCTGACCGGTTTTGCCTGTGTTGGAGTGTATGCGGCAGTGGCGATTACGATTGCATTTTTTATCATAAAGGTGACGATCGGGCTTCGCGTGACGCCGGAGGAGGAGCTGCAGGGCCTGGATGCGACAGAGCATGGTCTTTCCTCTGCTTATGCGGATTTCGCTCCGGCAGGGAATGCGTTTTATTCCAATGGTGCTTCCTTAGAGACCTTAAAGGGAGATGTACCGATGGAAAAGGCAGTCGAAGTGGTGAATGCATCCGAAGCTTCGAAGCCGGTACCGGCAGCGACAAAAACTGTATCTGGAGAGGTTTCCGAGGTGCCAAAGCTTACCAAGGTTTCCATTATCTGTCAGCAGGGCAAGTTTGAGGATTTGAAATATGCGCTCGATGAAATCGGAGTGCGTGGTGTTACGGTCACTCAGGTGCTTGGATATGGTACGCAGAAGGGGGCGACGAGATATTATCGTGGTGCACAGCTTGATGTCATTTTACATCCGAAGACAAAGGTGGAGGTTGTCGTCAGTGCTGTGCCTGTGGAGACGGTGATTGAGGCAGCGAAGAAGGCACTCTATACCGGAAATATTGGTGATGGTAAGATTTTCGTCTACGATGTAGAGGATGTCGTGAAGGTTCGTACCGGAGAGACAGGATTTGATGCTCTTCAGGGCGAGGAAGAATAAAAATGTTACAATCTACAGTCGTTTCGGCTGCGAATAGACAGTATAAAAATTCATTTGGGTGAAAGATTTTGGAAAGCTTTCCGGAGACGTGTGACCGTTTCATGGAAAGCTTTTCTTTTTTTTCCTTAGGAACTGTTAAAAGTAAGTAATTAACTGTTCCTTAGAATCGAAAGTTTTTTTTGAAAAACACTTTACTTTTTCTTTCAGAATGGTAGAATAGAAATGTTGTAGTTATTATTTAGGGCAAATTCATATGGAAAGAGGCAGATGCCCTATGAAGGAGAAATGATTATGAAAAACGGAATTGAGATCAGATGGCA
>JAFVAA010000885.1 GCA_017476305.1 Lachnospiraceae bacterium | reverse complement strand
GCGGGAGAAAGAGGTGTATATGGATATGGATACTTTTAATATTGTCGTGGTGGGAGCCGGCGGGACTGGTTCCTATTTTTTGAAGGAATTTTCGCGCTATCTGTGCGGGAATGAAAAAGCGCTCTGCCGTATCGAGTCCCTGGCGATCATCGACGGGGACAGGGTAGAAGAAAAAAATATCTCGCGCCAGGCATTTATGGCACAAGATATAGGGCTGCCTAAAGCAGTGGTGATGGCTTCAGCCCTGAATGAGGCTTTTGGACTGAACTGGTCAGGCTATGACCGGTACCTGCTGGATGTATCCATGATGGAGCGGCTCATGAATGGATATTCTGTGCCGGTCATCATCGGATGCGTAGATAACCATGCCTGCAGACTGGTCTGTGAGAAGTTCTTTCAGGAGAAGGAGTGCTGCATCTATTTTGATGCTGCGAATGAGTTCAGCAGTGGCGAGGTGGTCTATTCTGTCAAGCAATACGATAAAGCGTCACCGCTGCGCTCGGAGATCTTTCCGGAGATCAAGAAAGGAGACCTCCGAAATGTGGAAGAGATGAGCTGCACGGAACTGAACGCAGTGGCACCACAGCACATCTGTGCGAATATGAATGCGGGGTTCCACCTTCTTTCAGGCATGACGACTCTGCTGGAAACCGGGAAAGTGAATGCAGGCATGGCAGTCTTTGACGTGAAGATGATGGATGCGCAGTTTTATCCGGCGGACCAGCTGGCAGGAAGGAGGGCGGCATGAACCCACAGGAACTGCTGCGCAGGATGAATGAAGAAGATATCCAGACTGCTTTTGGCGGCATGTTTTATGGCAAGGTATGTGAATACCTGTCCCATGAAACCAGGAGTTCCGTCCCTTTGATGCATATCAGTGAATGGCTGGATGAGGAAACCCGTTATGAAGCAGAAATGGAGTTTTACTTCGATCAATACCACATGAAAAACTACTGCGGAGCAGAGGGAAAATATGGATTTCATGTAGAGATCGATAGGGTCTCTGTCAGTGCATATGAAAACGAGGACTTGTACGATTAACTTACTGATGCTTTGGGGCAGGATGTTGGTCAGCTGTCAGAGTGCTTGGGATATCTTCAGAGTAATTATAGTGCCCGTGATCTTGATGATCTGGATCAGAAAGCGATATTTGGGGTCTTCAAGGATAGGTATGACTATCTGTTCCCTGGGATCGAGACCGAAAAGGACAGAATGCAATGGGACAGGGATATGTATGACATTATCCTGGAAGGGATCATGGATGAAGATGGCATGTATGGAACGGAATCCATGATGCTCTGTATGGTAACATGTCCGGCTTTGGATGAATGGACTGCTTTTCAGCAGGGAAATGTGGATGAGAAAGACAGGAGGAAGAGCCGGAAGCTGCTAAAAGACTTTTTCGCAAAAAACATTTCCAGATTTTTCCAAAACACCATATTTGAGATCAACTCTCATGGTAACTGTAAGCCAAGGGAATGGAGAAAAAGGAAATATCAATACCTGGCCCTGCAGTTGTACGATGGACCGCCATCCGGATATTGCGATCTGTATGACCCTTTCCACTCGGGTCTCCTGGCGCCATTCTATGTGGCTGGTATGCTCGATGTAAAGGAATTTTTAGAAAAAATGGATAGGAAATATCATTTCCTATCCATCGAAACGGAGTGAGTAAGATGGAAGACGAAAGAGCAGAATTCACACCGAAACAGGCACTGGAGCTATGGCGGATCCTGAAAAGGATAAAGAATACGGTGATCAGTGATGAAAGGACGCATGAAAAGTGGATACGACTCATCTGGAGCATGGTATCCAAGGAGCCGGTAGAGATTGAAAGCATAAAAAGAAACGGTATTGTGCAGTATGACAGCGTCGGCTTCATCGACCTTTTCTCGGTCGATGATTATGTGTTTGAGCATGCGGGGATTGAGAATGTAGCATATATCTACGCAGCTGGGATCGTGGGGCAGGTTTGGTCGGATAGTCCCTATTCCGATTGCTTTGAAGAACTTCTGGGGTTCGTGGAAAACCCTTTCCATGACGACGAGGAATCAACATATGCCTTTTACGAAGATGAAGAGGCATTTCGCTTATTTCCCCATGTAGTGGAAGATATACGTGCGGCATACGACAGTGGATGGAAGGAATTCTCTGAAGGATTGGAGAATCTGTATTCGCTGGTATGTTTTATACTGCCGATCTATATTGGTCGCAAGGATCTGTTTGCCAGAAATCTTCCCGGGCTTCTTATGGTGATGGGAGACAATCAGGTAGGATTTATTGCCAAAGGGTCAGACGAGGTGGTAGAATGCGGCTGTTTAGGGGCTGAGACATTTGTCATGGAGAGTGCAGCATGGATACTTCCGCTGCTTGTCGAAGGGCAGGATAAACCGGAAGAGCTGGAGGCATTGACGTGGTGCCTTGATCGTATGCGAGAAGGAAAGTATATGTTCCAGGATGATCCGTATCTGGGTGCGTTATTTATGGCTATTGCAGAGGGCGAGGATCTGTATCTGTACAGACCATGTTGTGAGGGGAGCATGACAGCATCTAAACGCAACATATTACCGGATCCGATAACCCTGTTCGCGCCGAAGATCTGGGAAGCACTGTATCCTGCCGCACTGGAGAAATATCACGTGACTGGCGGCGGCTGCGAGGCTGCTTAAAAAAGTATAATCGGGGGGGGTGAAAGCTCCCTCCAAAACCATTAGAAAGAGAGGTTTTGCAAATGATAAAGATCTGCGGGATAATATTTGAACATGGACTGGATGATTATGGGCTGTGGGAGGGATTTGCCCTTTCCGATACAGACGAGGAGATCATCCAGGCTATCCTTGCGAAATATGACACAGAGGGGTATTCTGTCAGGGGCAGCAGGGAGGAGATTGCTAATGAATGGGGGTGCGAGCATGTATAACAGGGCAGAACTGATTGAGCGGTTTATTGACAACGAAAAAATCATGCCGATTTATGCCAAGAATAAGGAAGGTAAGGTAATTCCGGACCAAAATGTATTCCTGGCAACCCCGTTATCGAGAGATGCCATCAGACGAGAACTAAGGACAGCCTTTCCGGAGCTGCAATTCCGGCTGGTGGAATCTAACTATTATATATCGACGCGTATATGGCGTGGGTTTTGGATAAAAGATGTGGAGGATTGACCATGAGCGCTACGATCACATTGTATAAAGTTGCAGAAGGTGTCAGATGGGTGGATGACCATTGGAGTGACAACAAGGATCATGACACATTTGATTTCCTTCGGTGCGGCAGGCGAAATTTTGGAAGATGCAGACGTCCGAGAAGGTACATGGATCTAGCCAAAGGTCATTATGGTGAGCATATTC
>JAFVAA010000884.1 GCA_017476305.1 Lachnospiraceae bacterium | reverse complement strand
GAAATTGTTTCTTCTTCTGCATTGGTATTTTCTATCTGTTCATTTTTAATTTCTGCACTTTCTTCTTTGGAAACTGTTTGCTCTGTTTTTTCTTCTGTTATTTTGCTTTCTTCCTGCCCGTCTTGATTTTTTTCTGGTTCTGTTGTGTCTATACCTGCCTCTGCCTTCTCTTCTTCCGGTACGGGTACGGCTTCTATTCCCCCTCTTTCATCCGGTATCGGCGTGAACAGGCTGTAAGTTCCGGCTTTATAATCCAAAAGATCATGGTAGGCTTTCTGCATGGACGGATAATTTCTTGCAAAATCAGCGGTATTATTTAATACCTCCGCCATCGTCTGTATGATGGTGTCCAACCTCTGCGGCATATCAAGCTGTGGTCGCACCGCCTTCATGCCCATGCTATAATCTGCCCTGTGCGGATAAGGTCGGATGACATTATCCGGCTGGTCATGGAAAAAATAGTAAATCTCTGCGGAGAGTACCCCCTTTTCATATTCCGGCAGGAATGCAATCTCCTGTTTTGTCATATAGCGTTCTGCCCGTATCAGTTCATCAATACGCTTTGCGACTGTTCCCCATGAAAGCAGTAATCTCGGTGCATCATCCCCGTAACCCTTTCTAAATTCTATTCCTTTCGCATCATGCCACTCACTGATCCCTGTTCCTGTAATGATCGGTCCCGCCCCGCCTGTCCCATATTCCTTTTTTAGAAACTCGGCTTTCTCTGCCCTGCTGTGCCCCTGCAAAAAATAGGAATAGATACGGAATTTTCCATGCTCAATCCCGCTCCCCCGTCTGCAAAGTACATGGTCGATAAATTCCTGCGGAAAAGAAAAAGCAGGAGCATCCTCTCCCGCCCTTTCTCCCATCAGCGAAAGCTGCCCGTCTGCTGTGGTCATGATCCCTCTGTCTGACAATTTTCCGAACAGGCGCATTCCCTCGAAGATTTCCGTAATGACAAGCCAATGATAATAGCCCTGCTCGGTACGGTCTTCATATTTTCCACGCCATAGATGGAGCGCATCCTCATAAGGCTCATGTCCCACCGTTTCCCCGTTATCAAGCGTGTATTCTGTGATACCGTTCCGGAACAGGCGCATGATATATTCCTTTCTCTCTGCCCGTTCTTCATGGCTCTCATAAAATACCTGAATTTCCTCTTTCCGGTCTTTGATGTCCGGTGCGGATAAAAGGATGGAATTTAACAGGTCATCTGCCCTCAGAAAATCAATCTTACTGTAATCCTCATTTTCCCTGTCATATTTCTTCCGCTCACTTATATCCGGCTTATTTTCTTCTTCTGACAATATAACCACCGGAGGATTTCCCGCCTGTTCATTCTCCTCTTTATCTGCGGTTCCCTCCGGTGTGGTATCTGCCGGAGCATCTTCTATGCGTAGACCAGTTCCTTCAGTACCGTATCCTCCGCTGACTGTCTGATATTGTTCATCAGTCCCACCCACTTCATCTGGTCTTTCGCTTTCAGTTCCTCCGTCACTTTCTGCGACTGTTTCATTTCCTCCATCAGATACTCCAACCTCGACTGTGCCTCTTCCTGCGTTCTCGCCAGATGTTCGTTCAGTTTCCCTTCCATCATCAGGTTCAGGAATACCCCGTATCTGTGTTCCTTCAGATAGTTCTTTCTGAGTGAAGCGTATTTCCCACTTGGTGCTTCCGGTTCCTCCGGTACGGTAAGTTCCGGCAGGAGATAATCTCCCACTTTCCTGTATTCGATTCCTCTCATAAGAAGTCCCCCTTTCGTTCTCCATATAAATTTTATCTGCATCTCCAATATATCCACCTTTGTTCGTATTTGCAAATGTGCGATTTCTTCTTTTTTCTTCCGTCTGTATCTTTGATACAGTATCGGAGATTTGGGATAATGCCATCTCTGCCACATCACTTGTGACCGTTCCAAAAATGCCGGCAAGCCTCTGTGCGTGAAATTCTGCTATTCCCTCAAAGTCCTCTTTATCAAAAAAAGTTTCCGTATCAAGCCCGCATCTTGCCATCACCATGTAGCCGATACTTGCGGAAAGGAGTGCCTTCGCCCTGACTGCCACATTTTCCCCGTCAAGTCCCGCTAAG
>JAFVAA010000883.1 GCA_017476305.1 Lachnospiraceae bacterium | reverse complement strand
AGCTCAGCCATCGCAATGATTCCTTCATATTTATCCCGGTAGGAAGGATCCGCAGCCATTCGTTCAATTTTTTCTTCATCAATGAGAACCACGAGCTTATTCGGATTCGCATAGGCAGAAGCATTCTGCTCTACCTGCGATTTCATATCCTTGCTGACCAGTATAAAGTCGGAATTATGAAATTTCTGTTTTAATTTGTTATAGTACTCCTTTGCCTCATCCGAAAGATTGACATCTCCGATCACCATACCATAGCCTTCTTTTTGAACCGGAACCAGAGAGCCTTTCGGATCAATCGGTTTCCATACTTTTTCTTCTGTTTTCGACGTTTCTGATGTCTTCCCGGAAGTATCTGCCTTCTCTGCTTTAGAAGCCTCTGCGGACTTTGCTTTCTCTGTCTTTTCTTCCTTTGTGTTCGCTTTTTTCCATGTCTGATTGGTCTGCTGATATGCAGAAATTCCATATAGATTCGTTGCCATCGTTCACACCTCCCTGTAGTCTTTTGAAATCCATTTCATAGCCTGCATCAAGTTTCTGCTATCATCCTCTGGTGTGACTCCTGCCCTTTCTCCCATTCCGTCTGTAGAAATAAGTTTTCTTATTTTTCTTAAAGCTCATCTCCTTTGCTGCCACATATTTGTCTGCAATACAAACAAGTATCGCCTCCTTGGAACGGGGTGGCGAAAAAAGGGTAAGAGGCCACATATGCCCACGGATGATATTTTTTTCCTTACCTGTCAGGTCAAAATCCTTCATCGCATTTCTAAGAGCCGTTTCCGGGTGGGAAATTCCATGTGAATAGCCGGAAATATCCTCCGTTCGCGCATTATACAGATAATAGTCGTGTAAAAGTGCACCCTTCACGAGCTCTGCTTCACTGATATCCCAGCCAAACTTTTCTGCCAATGAAAAGCTGAGTTTTGCCACACTGACACTATGCTTTAGCGTATTGCTGCTCTTATGCTGTGGAAAATTTTCCATCTGACAGATATTCGGATCCTGCAAAAGCAGGGTAAGCTCTTCGTCAAATTTTTCTTTATCATTATTCATAGATTTAGTATAACATATTTCCCGGAAAACGCAAAGACAAATATTTCCCAGGATTACTTCAAGATTACAGATACATCATTTGTATATTCGCTTTTTATGGTCTTCTTACCATCTTTAGAAATTGGACGAATACGGAAATAATATCTTCGGTTCAAGCGGATTCGATAGCCTCCTACATGCGTCACCGTCACCTTTCTTGCTGAAGAAGCTGGAACTGTTTTCAGTGTCCAGTAATTTTTCCCATCCGTTGATATAGAAACCTCATAGCCGGTTGCATCCACGACCTTCTTCCATGTAATTTTAATTTTTTTCAGGGAAATAACACCAAAAGCATCCTCCCCGACTCCAATGTACTTATCAGCAGACCATTTCGAATAAGCAGTTTTGCTGTCAAAAGCGATATAAGTGCGTACACGGTATTTATAAAAATGTCCTTTGATCAGATCCTCCACCACTATTTTTTTAAAACCTGCACTGGTAAAGGTTTTCTTTTCCACTCCTGCCATAGTTCGAAGCTGCAGCTCATACCCTTTTGCCTGATAGGTACCATCGACACCAAAGGTATATTTGTCATTTGAAAAATCCATCCCCTTCACATCGAACTTTTCTGTGGTAATTGCTTCATTTATCGTCTTTGCTGTGATTTTTTTATAGGATTTCGAATTATATGCGTAGAAATCTCCTGCGGATTTTCTCACAGCATATACCTTGAAGGTATATTTCTT
>JAFVAA010000085.1 GCA_017476305.1 Lachnospiraceae bacterium | reverse complement strand
AGTCTTTCCCACACCGGAAGGTCCTGCAAGTACTGAGGTCTTTCCATGGAGACACTCCGAAAAATGCTCTAACCCCGTCCCATCCTTCGTACTGGTCAGATAAATTTCACTTCCACAGCTCCGATACGCACATACAAGCTTATCAAGCTGCACCTCTTCTATATCATCTGTCTTATTAAAACAGATCACTGTCGAAACTCCCTGGAGCTTCATCATCAAAAGAAAACGATCTAATAAATTCAGATTTGGCTTCGGATAGGATACAGCAAAGATCACCACTGCCTGATCCACGTTTGCCACAGCCGGCCTAAGTAACGCATTTCTTCTTTCAAATATTTCTACCATATTTCCGGCAGAAAACCCGGAAGCCCCCGATTCTTCGGAGAGAAGCTCTACCTCTACGTCATCTCCCACCAGGGGCTTACGCTTCTGCTTTCGGAACAATCCCTTCGCTCTGCACTCTATCATTCCGGCAGATTTCGTCTGAACATAGTAAAATCCACCGATTCCACGTATGATCTTCCCTCTCATCAGTCGGCGACCTTCCTGAAGGAAATACTCCATGAACCATCCATCAGCACTCCGTCTCTACTCATAGTAATCACGCCGCTTCCTTCCCCGGATCCTTCAATTTCTGAAAATTTATGAGGAAAATCACTGAACCCAAGTTTTCCCTTGAACACACGCTTCTCTACTCCGCCCTGTGTCAAATACAGCTCGATCATACCATCCTCTCCTTCATAATCAAATGGATTCGCACTGATCGTCACACTTCCAACATAGTGATATGTCGGCTCCGGTGTCGCCGTCGGGCTTGGTGTAGGTGTTGCCTCATCCTTTGAACCCAGGCTGACCGTATAATCCACACTGGTTCCCTTCTCTACCTCTGTTCCTCTTTCCTTCGACTGCCTGATGACGGTTCCCTTTGTGTAGGTGTCAGAATATTCATAATTCTTCTTTCCCGGAGTTAAATTCTTCTCCTCCAAAAGCTCCAAAGCCACTTCTTCTTTCTTTCCTACAATATTCGGAACGGTCACGCCTTCCTCCTTTGGTCCCTTGCTAAGGATAAGCGTCACCGAAGTTCCCTTCTCCACGCTGGAACCGACTACCGGATCGGTTCCTATGACCTTCCCTTCCTCAATCGAGTCACTATACTGGCTGGTCGTTCCTGAAATCAGAAGACCATACGGCTCACCCTCCAGCTTATCCTTTGCATCGTTCGGCGTATATCCGGACACATCCGGAATCACGACATCATTCTTTCCCTTGCTGTAGTAGACCGTAACGACAGAATACTCCTCCACCTCTGTGCCCGCAGAAGGACTTTGCCGGATCACTTTATTCGTTTCCTCACTTGATTCCTCGCTCACCAGTTTGATCTTCAAATTTAACTCATCGATCATCTCCTGTGCTTCCTCTAAAGAATGGCCGAGCAGATCCGGTACCGGAATCTTACTTTCCTCGACGGGAGGTTCCGTGGCAGCCTGGGAAGATGTCTCTTCCTGTGAGGATGTCTCGGAAGACTTCTTTCCACCAAGCACTCCCATCACCTTTGCCACACACAAAATCAATACCACTACGATAATGACTGCTACAATTCCACTACAAATCTTCAAAATCCGTTCCAGCTTCGGATCCATGGCAGTCTCCTCTGTTTCCTCAGGATCTTCTGTTCTCCCCACCTCGTCCGCTCTCGTTCTTTCGATCTTTTTCGTCGGTCTTTCCGTTACCCGTTCCCTGCCTACCTGACTGTCCGGATCCTTGATCTTGCTCCGCATCTCATCCGTAATCCGGATGGTCTCTGAGCTTACCGGCTCCTCCGACTCAATTTCCACATAATTTCCATCCGGCTCCGATACTGCCCTCCTCAGGTCCAAAATAAGTGCCGCCGCATTCACATACCGGAAATCCGGTTTTTTCTGCATACATTTCTGAACGATCCTTGACAAGCTTCTCGGAATACTGTCATCTAATTCATCCAGCGGAACAGCCGCCTCATGTACATGTGCAAATGCTACGGAAACTGTGTTTTCTCCCTCAAAAGGCACCCTTCCGGAAAGCATTTCGTAAATCGTAACGCCCAGAGAATAGATATCACTCTTCTCATCACTATAACCGCCTCTCGCCTGTTCCGGACTGATATAGTGCACAGAACCCATCGCATTCGAAGTAATGGTATTGGAGGTAGCCGCTTTCGCAATCCCAAAGTCCGTCACCTTTACCTTTCCCTCTTTGGAAATGATAATATTCTGTGGTTTGATGTCTCTATGGATAATATGGCTCTTATGTGCCGCCTCAATGCCCTGCGCGATCTGAATTCCGATCCCGATTGCTTCATTAATCTCCAGTCTTCCCTTTCTTTCGATAAATTTCTTTAAAGTAATTCCCTCTACAAGCTCCATCACAATGTAATAAAGATTATCATCCTCTCCTACATCGTATACATTGACAATATTGGGATGGGAAAGTCCGGCAACAGACTGTGCCTCCGCACGGAACTTTGCGACAAATTTTGCATCATTACTATATTCCTGTTTCAGGATCTTAATGGCCACATTGCGGTTCAAGCGCTGGTCCTTTGCATTATAAACATCTGCCATTCCACCGCTGCCGACCTTATCAATAATTTCATATCTTTCGCTAATTAGCATTCCGGGACTGATCATACGATACTTCCTCCTTTCATCTCCTTCGTTTCTCTATCCTTCGAAATCGCTGATATCTTCATTCTCTATTTTTATCACGATGACAGAGATATTATCCTCCCCGCCATTTTTATTCGCCTTGTCCACTAACGTCTCCGTAGCAGCCTCTATATTTTTGCTATGCTTTAGCACATATTCCATTTCTTCGTTGTCCAGCATATTCGATAAACCATCACTGCAAAGTAGGACAATATCACCAACTTCTAACTTTTTCTCATAATAATCAGCACTTACTTCCTCATCTGTACCAAGTGCTCTGGTGATAATGTTCTTTTGCGGATGAAACCTGGCCTCACTCTCAGTAATCCTTCCATTTTTCACCAGCTCATAAACCAGGGAATGATCTTCTGTGATCTGCTCTATATGCCCTCTTAATAAATACAGCCTGGAATCTCCAATATTTGCAGCATACATCGTTCCCCTGTCAATCGTACACGAAACAAAGGTGGTTCCCATCCCCTCGTATTCGATATATTCCTCTGCTTCTTCATAGACTCTGCTGTTCGCAGTATCGACCGCCTGTGTATAAATGGTGATCGGCGTCTTATGTTCCGAATCTCTGATCGTTTTTACCACTTCCTCCACACAAAGCTTTGATGCATGATCGCCAGCCTTGTGTCCTCCCATGCCGTCTGCAACGATAAAAAGATTTTGGAAACTACCGACCGCTTCCGTACTGCAAAACAGAAAATCCTGATTCATAGTCCGCTTCTTTCCTACGTCAGTCTTCGCATATGCTTTCATGTAGTTTCCCTCCTTTGTTGTTTATTCTTAAGCTGCCCGCAGGCAGCATCGATATCTCTTCCCATTTCCCTTCTAATGGTAACATTTATATGATTTTTTTCAAGTCTAAATTTGAAATCCTGAATCCTCTCTCTTCTGGAGCGCTGTCCCATCCGCCCCTCTACAGGATTTAAAGGAATCAGATTTACATGGCAGTTAAGTCCCTTTAAAAGAGCTGCAAGCTCATCTGCCTCCTTTCGGGAATCATTTATCCCCTCTACCATACTGTATTCAAAGGTAATCCGCCTGTTCGTTTTCTGCAGGTATTCCCTGCATGCAGAAAGGATCTCCTCAATGGAATACCGGTTCGCGACCGGCATCATTTCCTGTCTGAGCTTATCACTTGGTGCATGTAAGGAAATTGCCAGAGT
>JAFVAA010000084.1 GCA_017476305.1 Lachnospiraceae bacterium | reverse complement strand
TAGGAGAAATATCTGCTGTCTGCATACTGCCGAGCGTTTTTTCTTATTTACTTCCTATATATCATCTGCAGCAGCTGCATTTTCTGCCTGTGCCTCTAAAACACAGTCGATTGCCAGGACCACGGCAAGTGCCATCTTATCATCCACCCTGTCAGCAATGGAAAGCTCGTAGCTGTCTCCCCATGAAAGCCATGCCTTGTGAAGACTGACGACCTCGCCGTCCTGATCCGTAATGGTATAGTCATGCTCGAAGATGCTTCCCTTTACCTCCCAGTCTGGTCCGGATATCACATACTTTGGTTTAAGCAAAGAGAACTTTTTCACGATTTCTGCCACCTGCTCTCCCCGAATGAATACAAAAAACTTCGGTTTGAACGACAGGAGCTTCTGCTGGATCATGGCAACCTCGTTTCCTGCCATATCCTTGATATGTAATTTCTTCCCACCGACCACGACGGCATCTCCTTCCACAGTATAACAGTCCTCTTCCACATCGTTCTTTACCGTAAAATGCTCCTTCCATGAAAAGACCTTCTGCTTCATGTACAATTTTTTCATACCTTTCTCCTTCCTGTAATTATACTCAGAAAGGAACTTTATTTCGTTTCTGAGTATAATATTGCTTTCTCTGTTCAGAAAACCTGACAGCGTCAGGCTAAGAAGCTTTCTTGCTAAATATTTGTGTATGATGTTATTTCACAAATACCTTGAAGGTCACGGTCTTTTTCTTATAGTATTTGTTGCCCTGGGCTGTGACCTTGACTTTATATGTTCCGGCGGGCGTTCCCTTTTTCACGGTGACTTTGCCATTTGAATGAACAGAAAGGAACTTTTTAGCGGTTTTACCAGTCGCCTTAAAGCTGGTCTTCCCGACTGCATTTTTTACCGTTATCTTAAACACCTTATCTGATGAGCGAAGCTTCTTAGCCTTTACGCTTACCGACTTTTTCTTAAGGGAAACAGTATTTGCTGTTATAGCAAACAAATCGTCCGTCAAGCCATAGGTATCATGGTACTTGTCATATAGTCCAAGACATACATCCATTCCCACATTTGTTGAAAAAGCCTTGGCTGCCACCGTCTCCCAGGAACCGTATTTTTCATAAAGATATTCCGGGGTGGGACCGTTTTCATTACCGTATTTTCCCAGATTACTCTGTTTGGTCTCCTCAAGTGAGCCTGCGTCCTCGGCCTCCTCAAGTCTTATCTTGTTGCGTCTCTCTGATAGGGTGCGGGCGATTTTTTCGACAGAGTCGCCGTTCTTTTTCCCTTTTCCTAGCAGCTTTAACAACTCGGACTCCACCCTCGTATGGTAGTCTTCTCTCTCTTTTTGGGAAGATGCCACCAGGCTCTCGTCACTCCAGTCGTATTTTGCAAATTCACCAAGCCTCTCCGATTCCGGATTGGGCGAATAACCATATACAGCTTCGGAATTGACAATGATGTCGTTTCTGGCACGGTCATCCTCCATCGGATCATGTGTGTACTTAAAATCCGCTGCAAATGCACTCGCTCCAAACGATACTGCCATAAACACCGACAAAATAATCGCACTAACTTTTTTTACTGCTGAACTCATAATAAACTCCTTTCCCTGCTTCCGCCCGGGCAAGAATTCCGCTCCTACTCCTTCACAAACAATCCATCCTCACTGTTTTTTGAATCCTTCCAGCGGAGCTTTCCGCCTTCCCGGACAAAAGAACCCTTTGTCGTCTCTTCACCGGAAATCGTCTCCACGCCATTGTCATCTGTCGTATGGATATAGTATCTCCCATCCTCATAGGAAAGTGTCCCCGTGGCTGCATCATAGGTTCCATGGATTTCCCAGATAGCACTTTCCCATGCGCTGGCTCCCCAGTGTACCATGATATCATAGCTTCCATCACTGTTCTTTGTCACATCCATACTCGCTCTCTGGCTCACCTCATCCTGCCATGAACCACTAAGGTCAAATCGCTCCACACCATCCCCGTAGATGGTCTTCCAGTCGTCCTTCATGGAAACCGGAACCCAGTCAAACTCCTGACACATGGATTTCATTTCATCTGCTTTCTTTATATTTCCATTCTCCCTCTCCGTGTCATCACAGCAGAGCATGAACGCCAGGCTTTTATAAGGATTAACACTCGTCACAAACTCCGCCATGCTCGCATCACCGGAGCTGTTTCCAAAGGAGAGTACCGGTTTTTGTCCGATCTCCTGCATGATGACAGTAACTTTATTCATCTTCAGGTTTTTGATCAGAAATTCTCCGCCTAAGACCAATTTATCATTGTCATCATAGGTATACTTCAGTCCCTCTGTATCTCCCTGATCCGGTGCCACCAAAGATACATCTGAACCGATGATCTGCCTGTTCGGAAGGTCTAAAGGCGAACCGTCTGCAATGCCCCGGACGATGAACCGGTCCGTTCCGCTGACAATGTACACCGTAAAATCATTTGCTTTCAGATAGTTTACAATCTGCAGCATCGGCTGATAAAATCCTTCGCCCCTCTTCATGCCTGTATAGCTTGGCATATCCTGTTCCTTGAATTTCTGGATATAGTCATTAAATTCCTTTAAGGTCATCCCCTTAAATGCAGAAGCGACCGCCCTTCCATGATCGACCTCCAGCCCCGCATAAGAAGTCCCGTTCTTATTCTGGTCATCGATCTTTAATGCTACCTCTTTTTCAAAATCCGATGCTTTGTCCTTATAATCCGGATCGTCTAATACTCTGTAGCGGAGCAGCGTATAGTCAAAATAGTTCGGATCCGTCTCACAGAAAAGGGTTCCGTCTAAATCGAACACGGCAATACGATCCTCCTTCGGAATGTAGTCCGCACTCCCCTCTCTGGTAACTGCCTCCATATAGGAAGTCAGTTCCTTTTTCGCTGCAGCCCCCTCCGTCCACTTGTCAAGCATTTCATTCGCATCTATGACCTGCGGGGTGTTGTCAGGCAGCGGACTCTCAGAAGGCAATGCACTTGCTGCAGGTTCCATGCTTGTCGCAGGCACGGAAGCCGCCTTGACCGTTACCTTACAGATTGCCTTCTTTTTCCCTGCTTTTACAGTAATCTGCGTACTTCCTGCTTTCTTCGCCTTTACTACACCCTTTGCAGAAACCGTGGCAACCGCCTTTTTCGATGAACTCCACTTTGCCTTTGCCGATTCCGGATTTACCGTCACCTTTAAGGTAAGTGTATCCCCCACAGAAAGCGAAGCCTTTGATACACTGAGCGAAAGTGACTTCACACTCTTCGATGCAGCCGAAGCAGTCTCCTGCACACCTGCTATCTGTCCCGCAGGAGCCGCTATCGTTCCCACGGTAAGGGATGCCACCAATCCTGCCACCTGTAACCATTTTCCTGTTTCTGATAATACTTTCATTTTTATATTCCTCCTGCCTCTTTATCATTTTTTAAATTTTATTCAATAGATCCCACTCAGTTCCTGCGATATTCAAAACATAATTCATAATAAGCCCGTTCCATCCAGACCGTGCAGTATGCTCCTCAGACGTTTCCATGCTAAATTCCATCCATATATTTCACTTTAACCACATCCTGAAAGATCCTAAAATCCGATCTTTTTTCTGCTGCCTCCCTGCAATAATCCAGAGTTGCCTGAATCTTTCCCTGCAAATCTTCTATAAGTTTTTCAAACCTTGGCTCCTTGAGCCGGACAGAAAGGATAATTTCCCGATTTGAAACCGTAACGGTACGAATCGATTCATGCGTTCCAAATGCATCGATGTCCACCTGCTTTGTCAGTTTCGATGTATCAAATAAAAGCTCAGGATTCCTGTCTGATCCCACATCAATCTCATCAGCCAGACGAATGACTGCAGATAAAAATGCCGTCCGAACCTGCTCCCCTTCAATCTCCATCGTCGGATATTCTTTCTCATCAAGCAGATCTGTTTTCCGATGTCCTCTGGATACCTGTATAATGGCAAAGGCAGCCTCTTTAGAAGGAATATCAAATAAATCCGCATATTTCTGAATATACAAACCACTAAATTCATGATGGAAGTCCCTGATGATCTTTGTCTCATCTGCCTCAGGATGTGCCTTTCTGTAGGATGTAAGTTCTAACTTTTCCACAAACTCCTCATAATCCTTCCTGCTGATTCCCATACCGATATCATGCAGATAGCATGCCATAATAAGCACATAGCATTCCCATGAACCCAGCTTATGGATCTGTTCCCCAATGATCTGATTAGAAAAATACAGGACATCCATACTGTGCAGGACAGAATGATCTGTAAAATCAGGAAACCATGTATAAAAGGAATCTAACATTTTTTGAAGCACAAAAATACTGTCTTTCATCCTCTGGTGCAGATCCGGTGACTCTTCTCTCAGTTTTGTTTCTAACAAAAATTCATTCATATGGCTGCTCCTTTTCTTTTCCGTCTGACCCGCTGCCGATAAAGATGAGCAGGCAATTACTGTTAAATGTATTGATATACCGGATATCCTCTGCCATCTCCATCACCAAACGGATACCGATATTTCTATCCACAGACTCCATCTGATGGATCTCATGGTATTTCTTTGGATCAAATTCTTCGCAATAGTCACGCAGGCTCAGACTGATTTTTCCCTCTCCGGCATAAAGCCTGTAATCTGCGCAGACTCCGGCTTTATTTCTGGATCTGCCATGGCGTACAATATTCCC
>JAFVAA010000882.1 GCA_017476305.1 Lachnospiraceae bacterium | reverse complement strand
GGGATTCCGGTAATCTCCGGAGCGAGCGAGGCGACAGCAGCAGGAAATGTGATGAGCCAGCTAAAGGCACTCGGAGCTTATGAGACGAATCAGGAAAAATGTGAGATTTTAGGGGCTTCCTTTGGAACAAAGGAGTATCTGCCGGAAGAGACGGAGGCGTGGAAGGAAGCGTATGAAAAAATAAATGCTCTACGACGTTATATCTGAATTTGTATGGAAATGGAAGATAAAGACTTACAGGTAGAAAAGAGGTAACTATGTCAGAAGAAGAGGTAAAACAGAATTTATAAAACAGAAATAAAAATGGAGGAAATAGTTTTTATGGCAGCAAAGTTAAAAAAGTTAGAGGATTTCACACTACCAGAGGCATATGATTTGGAAAAGGGAGAGTTTGTGGAGGAGCTTGACAGCTTTGCACTGACACTCCGTCATAGAAAGACCGGAGCGCGGGTGTTAGTGCTTAGCAATGAGGATGAAAACAAGGTCTTTAATATCGGCTTTCGTACACCGCCGAAGGACTGTACCGGAGTCCCGCATATCATAGAGCATACGGTGCTCTGTGGTTCGAAAAGCTTCCCGGCAAAGGATCCGTTTGTAGAGCTGATCAAAGGTTCTTTGAATACCTTTTTAAATGCGACGACCTATCCGGATAAAACCATGTATCCGGTGGCGAGCTGCAATGACAAGGACTTTAAAAATCTGATGCACGTCTACCTGGATGCGGTATTTTATCCAAATCTTTATAAATACGAGGAAATCTTCAAACAGGAGGGCTGGCACTATGAGCTGGATTCTCCGGAGGGCGAGCTCAGCTATAACGGAGTAGTCTATAATGAAATGAAGGGGGCGTTTTCCTCGGCAGACGGGGTACTGGAACGCCTTATCATGAACAGCCTTTTCCCGGATAATACTTACGGTTTCGAATCCGGCGGAGATCCGAAGAATATTCCGGACCTTACCTACGAGGCGTATCTGGATTTTCACAGAACCTATTATCATCCGTCGAACAGCTACATCTATCTTTATGGGGATATGGATGTCGAAGAAAGGCTTCTTTTCTTAGATGAAAATTATCTGAAAAATTTCGATGCGGCTCCGGAAATTCCCAAAAAGTCAGAGATTGCACTGCAAAAGCCTTTCTCTGAAAGAAAGGATTTCGTGAAAAAGTACGCAGTAGAAAAGGGGGCAGACTGCTCCGAAAAGACCTACTACGCCTATGCGGCGGCGATGGACATTACTTTAGATTTAAATGCGTGCCGGGCGTTTGAGCTTTTGGCATATGTCCTTTTAGAGATGCCGGGTGCACCTTTAAAGCAGGCTCTTTTAGATGCGGGAATTGGTTCGGATATTGATGTGGATTTTACTGATATTTTACGTCAGAGCTATTTTGCCGTGATTACGAAAAATGCAAAGCCCGGGTTAAAGGAAGAATTTTTACGGGTATATAGAGAAACCTTAGAAAAAATTGTGAAAGAGGGAATTAATAAAAAGGCGTTAGAGGCTGCCATAAATGGAACGGAATTCAGGGAGCGCGAGGGGGATTTTGGTGCCTATCCGAAGGGACTGATGCTTGGCTTTAAGACCTTTAAGACCTGGCTCTATGAGGATTCCATGCCATACGATTCCCTGCGCTATGAGGAGGCATACAGGTTTTTGAAGGAACAGCTTCATACGAACTACTATGAGGAGCTGATACAGACCTATCTTTTAGATAATACGCATGCCATTTTCGTGGAGATGGAGCCGGAGCCGGGACTTTCCCTAAAGGAGGAGGCAGAGACAAAGGAGAAGCTTAGAAAGTACAAAGAGAGCCTTTCTGCTGAGGAAATCGAAAAGCTTATCGAGGATACGAAGGCACTGAAAAAATACCAGGAGGAGCCGACACCGAAGGAAGTTCTGGAAATGATCCCGATGCTAAAGAGAGAGGATATCAGAAAGGAAACGGCACCTTATTTTAATGATGACAGGGAAATGAGCGGAGTGAAGACGGTATTTCATGACATCCATACGAGTGAGATCGTTTATTTCAGTATTTATTTTGATATCAATGAACTGGAGGAATATATGCCGCAGCTTAGCTTTCTCACGACTCTTTTAGGCTATATGGATACGGAGAAGCACAGCTACCATGATTTTGACACCGAGGTAAACTTCCATACCGGCGGCATTTCTGCAGATGCCAGTATCCTTAGTAAAAACCAGGGGAGCGATGTATATGATATCTGGTTCGAGGTGCGCGGGAAAATGCTAAAGGATAAGGCAAAGGAAGCGCTCGATTTGATGGCGGAAATGATGTTTGAAACCTTATTTGATGATGAAAAGCATTTGCGGGAGGTGGTTTCAGAGGCGCGTTCCCGTTTAAAGATGCGGCTTACATCGGCAGGACATCAGGCGGCAGCAGGAAGGGCGGTTGCTTCCTTTTCGAAAAGCGCATGGTTAAGTGACAGGTTCAATGGACTTGGCTACTATGAATATTTAGTAAAGCTGGAGGAGGACTTTGAGGGGCAGAAGGAAAGCATTATAAAAGGCTATCGGGCACTGCTCGCGAAAATCTTTAAAAAGGAAAGGATGCTTTTTTCTCTCACAGGACAGGATGCAGAGTACCGGGCGGTAGAAAAGGAAATTCCGGCGTTTTTAGACAGGCTTCAGGCATTT
>JAFVAA010000881.1 GCA_017476305.1 Lachnospiraceae bacterium | reverse complement strand
TGTTTTGGGTTCCAGTGGAGGGATGCACGGTGTGGGACTTATGAACGTGAAGGCGGTGGCAGAAAAATACGGCGGCGATTTTGTCATCTCCTGTGATGAGGAAAAGTTCCAGGCGGTGGTGCTGATATAAACCTTATGGTCATTTTATGTAAAACATAGTCACTTGGTGCAATCCGGGTTGGAAAAAGGGCTGCATCTGCCGACAGATTTTATGAAACTGTATATTTTGCAGGCAGACTAAGGTCGATCTAAGACCGGCACAAAATATTTTATCAAGGAGGGATACTATATGCTTATAGTAAGAGATTTTAGCAACAGATTCCAGGAAATGTCCGGAATGCCGTTAAATAATAATTCTACAAACGCCTGATAAAATGAAAGGAGTTCACAAAATGAGTATCAGTAATGTAAACAGTGCCTTAGCTGGCTACATAGCTGGTTATGAAACAAGAAAGACACAAAAAGCTGTTCGTGGGAATTCTTTTTCGAGCCAGAGCGGGCAAAGTGTAAAATCATCTGCATATGGTGTGCGTGATGTAAAGCAGGCTTATTAAAACTATCAATCAGAGAATTATAAAATCGTGCCGGATAATGAAGCAGGGTGCTTTGATATTTACAACAAGGAAGGCGAGCGTTTAGGGGCATTTTCCTATTCTGATATAAAAATCAGACAGGACGCAGCCACAGGAAAACAGCTTTTAATTTCCGAGCATGGAACTATGAGCTATGACGCTCTGGTGTTAGATGAAGAATTGAAAGACGCTTTACAAAATGTTATGGGTAAAGAAGAACTGGAAACAGAGGAATTGCATGGATTTACCTTGCAGACACACTCCGGGACAGGTATTCAATTTCTGGTAAGAGATGGAGAAGCAGGGCGGGGAGGAAAAGTCCTTTTGCAAAATGAAGCTGATGTTGCAAAATATGAGGCACTTGCAGAAGAGTATTTTAATAAATACCCGAATCTGATAAGTGATAAAAATGCCGGATATATATGGGCAGACTTGGAGATAAAGGGACTGGCACAGAGGACAGGGCAGGGAATCATATCAATGGGCTTTAATGGAATTTCCTATAATGACAATTCAAATTATAAGAATAATTGGAGCGTGTTCTTTTCAGAAAATACTTATAAGGCGCTTTATGAGTATATCCAAAACAATCGAATCAGTTTGGAGAATATGCAGAAATTCTCCACATGGCAGGCTATATTTGACAATATCGACAGCCGCTATGAAAGAATATGGTCTAAAGAGGAAGAATTGCAGGGATATTTGAATAATTAGGCTTTATGCAGTGGTCTGGGCGGTGCTATCCGGTAATGGAAGTACCGCTTTTCGTTTCATAAAAAACGGATTAAAGAAAGCTGACAGCATGACTTTCGTCGCAGTATATGCAGTTAAACTAAATGCTTCCTAGAGGACGCCTTTCTGCCTTAAATGCCCTGCCAACATGGACGAAAAGGGAGATGATGTCCAAAAGCCGGGCAGGAAAAAGCACTTCCGAAAAAACGAAGACAGAAGAAAAAGTTGCGGATGTCCCCATGCCATATCCGGTAGAAAATGCAAGGCATAAAAAATCCACAAAAGTTTTGTTGCAATCGCCCCAATAAGAGAATAAAATGTAGGTGGATTTCCGGCAAGGAGCAGGGGGAGATGTTTGTCAATGCGATTGAAGAATCTGCCAAAAACCGTCCTGTCCGTACGCCGGTAGCTGCTAAGCAGATAAAGGGAGAAGCCGAGTTGAGAAAATTTATGAAAGAATGGGAGAAAGCGAATGCCGATTGAAGATAAGTTTTTTTATATCAACATTCGTGATTATCTGGCATTAGGAAACGATGAAGAAGCCGGAGAGCCAATGCTTGATAGAGTGCTTTCCGGTTTTTCATGCCCGAAAAATCCGGATGTGGAACGATTCTTGAAAAAGAGTGCCATTGAGTTTGCGAAAAAGAACCAATCAGTTACATACCTTGTGTTTTCTGTGGAAAGAAAGGAACTGTTAGGGTATTTTACTCTTGCATTGAAGCCTCTAACTGTCAGAGGCGAAACGGTGAGTAACACAACAAAAAGAAAGCTGCTGCGGATCAGCGAGTTAGATGAAAAATCAGACACTTATACTATGGCAGCTTATCTGATAGCCCAGCTCGGAAAAAATTATGCAAATGGCAGGGATAGGAAAATAACAGGGAAAGAGCTTATAGAACTGGCGTGGACGGTAATCGAAAATGCGCAATATATGCTTGGCGGCATGGTGACATTCTTGGAAGCGGAAAATGAGGAAAGGCTGTTATCATTTTACCGTGACAACCGTTTCTCACAATTTGACACCAGACAGACATCAGGCATAGATGAGCCGCATGAGCTTGTACAGCTTTTAAGGCTGCTCTGACAAAAATTCATAATAATAGGGCTGAATGCCCGATTGTATCATAGTAACCGAAAGGTGCATGGAAAGTAAGATTTACAGACCATGCACCTTTTTT
>JAFVAA010000880.1 GCA_017476305.1 Lachnospiraceae bacterium | reverse complement strand
CCATTTGCAGATCTGGGCGCAAACCGTGCAGCCATAGAGATGGCGCAGGCATCGGGACTTACGCTCCTGCCGCTAAACAAAAGGAACCCTCTGCTTACGACAAGCCGTGGCACAGGAGAAGTGCTCCGGCATGTACTGGATATGGGATTTACGGATATCACATTAGCCATAGGAGGCAGCGCCACAAATGACGGCGGAATGGGATTTGCATCTGCATTGGGCATAAGGTTTTTAGATGATGGGGACAGGGAACTCCCCGGCAGGGGCATTGATCTGGAAAGGGTAAAAAGGATCGACATTTCTGGTCTTGACCCCCGCATAAGAGACACTAAACTCACCGTCATGTGCGATGTATCCAACCCGCTGTGCGGCGTGGAAGGTGCGACTTATACATACGGGACGCAGAAGGGCGCGGATGCGGACATGCTGAAAAGGCTGGAAAGTGGCATGTGCAGCTACAGGGATGTGATAAGGGAGACCTTTTCCGTCGATCCGGATACGATCCCGGGGAGCGGCGCCGCAGGGGGACTTGGGGCAGCTCTTGCCGTATTCTTTGGAGTCTGCATGAAACCGGGGATAGAAGCAGTCCTCGACCTTGCAGGGTTCGATCAGATGCTGGATGGCGTGGATCTGGTGGTGACCGGCGAAGGAAGGGCAGACTGGCAGAGCTGTTATGGAAAAGTGATGCATGGCATCGGCATGAGGGCAAAGGCAAAGGGCATACCGGTAGCCGGTCTATGCGGTTCGCTGGGAGACGGCGCACTCCAGCTGCTGGATCATGGCATATCCTCGCTCATGGCGACCGTTGACAGGCCTATGGAACTCCATGAGGCGATGGAAAGGGCGGAAGAACTTTACTATAACGCTGCATTGCAGATGTTCCGGCTTTTACGTGCAGGGAAGGAGATGTCATGAGCAAAACAATTCTCTGTTATGGAGATTCTAATACATATGGATTTGTTCCAGAGACAGGCAGGCGGTATCCAAAGGACGTGAGATACACCGGAAGGCTGCAGATGCTCCTCGGTGACGGATACACCGTGATCGAAGAGGGTTGCAACGGCAGGACTACCATACATGATGATCCCCTTGAGGGATGGAAAAATGGGCTGGACTATTTGAAGCCGTGCCTTAACTCCCACAAGCCCATTGATATCGTGATCCTCATGCTGGGGAGCAATGACCTGAAGGCCACGTTCCGCTTGAACGCCCGGGAGATCGCCCTGGGTGCAGGACAACTGGTAAAAGTGATCCGGGAGTTTACTATGGAGAAACAGGGCTTTATTCCCCAAATTGTCCTTATTTCGCCTCCGGAGATTGGGCTGGGCATCACTTCATCACCCTTCTATGGTGCATTTGACGAGGGTGCCATTGAAGTTTCGCGGCAGTTCCCGGAGCATTACAAAGAAGTTGCCGAAGAAATGTGATGCATATTCTTTAATGCGGCAGAACACGTAAAGCCGTCTGAGACCGACGCTCTCCACCTGACGCCTGAAGGGCACCGGGTATTGGCTGACGAACTATACAAGATAATTAAGGAACTCCACTAAATATATACACATAACACTTTTCAGGAGAAACAGCATGAAAAAAATATTGAGGGATCCTTCCGGATTCCTGCCACCCATTGACGTTATATGCCAATATACGAAAGAGGGAGAGATCATACCACTCAGGGTACGTATTCCTGACGAAGAGGGTGAGCCCCAGGAATATACAATCAAGGGCTATAGGGTTCTGGCAGAAATGGATTCGATACCGGCATCCGACATGATGATGCTCTACGAGTGCAAGATCATAGTAAGGGATACCATGAAACGGATAAGAATTTATTTCAACCGGCAGGACCAGATATGGAGGATCAACTCTATAGAAGGCTGATTTCCTACCAGGGAAATTAAAACTATCCCGAAATTCAATTTTGCAGTACAAAGAGTAACATCTTATCGGTTTGACAGCCTGAAAACGGCATACACCGGAATCAAATAAGATCAACAGAAAGGCAAATGATGATACAGGATATTTCTCCCAGCAAATTGGACAATCATTTCATAAATCACACTATGAACAACGGTGATATCCTCCTGCAGTTTGACAGCGACGGCAGGATACTGGTTCATGAAAAAGAAAAGCTCTGTTTCCCGTGTGGGCATCTTCCTGCCGACTGGCAGACGATATACGCCTTTTCCATTGACGATACGAAATACTTTCTATATACCGGCATATCAGATAACCGGCAGGAAGGTTACAGGTATCTCTCGTTGAGGGATATCAGGAGCAGATTCACCGGGAAAGAGGTCTTTGCAGCGTTTACGGTATACCACTTGTGGAAATGGTATATGGACAACAAGTATTGCGGAAAATGTCGGGGAGAGCTCGACTATGACAGCAAAGAACGTGCCCTGAAATGTCCTGACTGCGGAAATACCATATATCCCCGCATCAATCCTGCAGTTATCGTTGGGGTAACACATGAGGATTGCCTGCTGCTCACAAAATACAGGAAAGGGTTTGCACACAACGCGCTTGTGGCGGGCTTTGCCGAGATTGGTGAAACACTTGAAGAAACCGTGGAACGTGAAGTAATGGAAGAAACCGGGCTGAGGGTTAAGAACATCCAGTATTATAAGTCACAGCCATGGGGCATTGCACAGGATATCCTGGTCGGATATTTCTGCGAAGCTGATGGGGACTTTACGATCCATATGGATGAAGGCGAGCTGAAGTATGCAGAATGGGTAAAGCGGGAGGATATCGTTCTCCAACCGGACAATCTGAGCCTTACCAATGAGATGATGAAAGTTTTTAAGGAAAATACGAGATAATCGATAGCGTATAGATAGATAAGAAAGAGTACTAAAAAGCACACTTGGAATTTTTGAACATATTTTTGAACATGATATTGTCTTATAAAGTATACCATGCTACAATATGTTCAAAAATATGTTCATTTATTATTCAGATAGTCAGGGGGGGTGCCTTTATGACCAAAAAAGAGCAGGAGCACATGGAACAGCTGCGGGCGGAACTGGCGTCCTGCTACGAGGAGATTAGGAAGATGCAGAAAAATGCGGACAAAAACTTTGAGAATTCCCCGAAATTCCGGAATATGCGCATCGACCTGGCACTGGCAACAACACTGCGTGATTACGAAGACAGGTTCCGGAGGGAACACAAGGCAGACCTTGAGCTGATGGCACGGCTGAAGAAACTTGAGGATGACAACAGGGCACTGTGCCAGGCTCATGATGTTGACTACTGGATAGGTCTTGGCAGTGTGAGACACTGGGACTATAGTGCATATGAAAATATGGAAAAAGAGCTTGCCCGGCTTAGGGCGGAGGTCGCAGCCAAGGATGAGGTCATAAACCACCTGAAGTCCATAATCGCAGGGGAGGAACCAGAAAGCCCTGGGGAAAAAAGATCTGCTGGGCGCCCCAAAACGGACGATGTCACGGTCAAGCGGATCAGGAAATACCGCAGAGCGGGATGGACGATCAGACAGATTGCAGCCCAGGAAGGCATTTCTACCGGGACAGTATCAGAAATATGCAAGGGGATCAAACCATCAAAAGACGGTACGCAAAATAAACCCAACGAAAAATGATGCCTATTTAGTCACAGGAAGCGAGGACCTGTTATGCCGAAAACGACAAATCAGCAGATCATAGATGAGCTAAATGATGCATTAATGGAAAAAACACAGCTCGTAGATTCCTACATCAAAATTATAGATCAGAAGGAGAAGCGCATACAGGAGCTGGTTAGTGCCGAGGAGAAAACATTCCTCCACAGCCCTACTTATCTCCAGATGATAGCGGAGATTAATTTTCTGAAGAACAGCAGAGACTTGACTGAGATCCGGAATGAATCCCTGGAGGTCCGTCTGCGAAAAAGCAGTGAAACGATCAAAAAGCTACGGGAAGACAACTCAGCACTCATGCAGAGCGTAACCAACGAGGAGTATCACATTGGGATCAGCTCCAGTGAACCTGCGGAAACCAGCCTGCTCAAAGAAGAGATCCTGGAGCTTAAAGGGCAGTTAAATGCCAAAACAAACTCGATAAAGTCCCGGAACCTGGAGATTAAAAGGCTCCAGGAGGAAATCGCCTCGCTGAAACTGTTACTCCACGCCCCAGATAATGGTTGACCACAGAAAGAAGGAAATTATCATGAACAACTGCAGCTGGTGCCTGATCAATGAAAAAATGAAGAAATACCATGATACAGAATGGGGCGTGCCGGTGCATGACGACAGGAAACAGTTTGAGTTCCTGATGATGGAGGTCATGCAGTGCGGCCTGAACTGGAATATGATGCTCCAGAAAAGGGCGATATTCCGCCAGTGTTTTGACGGATTCGACTTTGACAAGGTTGCCGCCTATACAGAGGCAGACGTGGAACGGATCATGAACACGGAGGGTATGATCCGCTCGCCCAGGAAGATTAATGCCGTGATCCATAACGCCAGGTGCTTCCAGGCAGTCAGGGGAGCATATGGCAGTTTCTCTGCATACCTATGGGGATTTACAGATGGGAAAATGATACTATACGCAGGGCATGAAAAAGGCAGCATCCCAGCCAGGAACGGGCTTTCCGATAAGATTGCAAAGGATCTGTAGGCCAAGGGGTTCAAATATCTGGGTTCCGTCACGGTATACTCCCATCTGCAGGCGAGCGGACTGATCAACGACCATGGAGAATGCTGCCCCCAGTATGCTAAGCTGATAAAAGATTTTCCTACGATAACAAAACGCAGGTACAAAGAACAATAAATGGCTTATAAATCAGACAGATTGATTTGCTTAAACACAAGGAGTCCGAAACATGAAAGCAATAGAGCATTTATCTGAATACAGAAAGAACAAAGAAAAATACCTGCCGATGATAGATCATCATACAAAATTTTTCCCGGAGCGAACAGAATTTGAGGATGTGAACATCGGATGGGATTGCGGATTTATTGGAAACAGACCTTATTTCCTTGAATGCTGGGGTACGGGCGGCATTACGATGCTTACGATCTTCTTGTCCACAATAGGGATCGAAAACTACACGGTAGGAGAATTGGAAGAACTCCTGATCGAACAGGGAAAGATTTATGTCAAAGTGGAAGGATACGAATCACCTAGTATTGTGCCTAAACTGACTGACGGCAACGGAAATGAATTCTTTTCAATCAATATCGTGGTAGGATTGGAAGATGAACCGGCACGTATTGAGGGCGGAATGATAATCCCTTTTGAAAAGTTAAATGAGTTTAACGGATTTTCTGGGGCGTAAACGGCTATGTATGCAGGACATAAAACATCTTAATGAAAATATATTTGTTAATATATTAACAATCATGGAGAAATATGAAAACTATTAGCTTAGACTTCAGAAACAGGTTTTTGAGACACGATTTCGGTCCGGATTCCAACGGAACCCAGTACATGACGGATGATGCCCTAACCAAACAGGCAATCAGGCCATACCTGCCTGACCCGGAACTTTATGATGTGGCTGACAGCTTTACCTTTGATTTTGAGATCAATGAGGTATCCATCAACCGTCCGGTCATATATTCAGATTCTTATTGCGAAACCGACCATCTGGACTGTTTTGTGCCGATTAAAACATTCCAGGCCCCCGGTTTATGTGATAAATTTGACCAATTTCTTTCTGATATCGGCATGGAACAGATTAATTTGTCCGAAGATCCTGAATTCCAGAGCTTTATCAGTGATCTTTTCGGAGAAATCATGTAAAGGCTCGTTCTATGATAAAATGAGGAAAACTGCTCAAAATCTGATACTTTTTTAGCATTTTACTACTAACTATTCGTTAAATTATGGTTTTGCGAATAGTTGGATTTTGACACGAAACACTCTCACAAGCCTTTATTATAAAGGATTTTTAGAATATTGGGAGGCACATAATGGGGAAAAAATATTCGCATTTGACATTAAAATCGCGAAAGGCAATAAAAGATCTT
>JAFVAA010000879.1 GCA_017476305.1 Lachnospiraceae bacterium | reverse complement strand
TGCTACTTGTCCTCCTGCTCCGCCATCTCCGAGAACCTGTGCTGCACGTCCAACTCGTCAAGGATCATAAAGTCCTCATAGGAAAGGGTATCTATATAGACTTCCTCCCCGTCCGCTGCCAGTTTTTCATAATACTTCACAGACTGTTCCGAGAGGATGGCGAACTCCGGATCCCTCTCTGCCGCAAACATTCCATCCTGTATGGCAGACAATGCCCCCCGGAGTGCGTCTGCCGTCATGTCCTTACCCATAAGCTCCGCAAGTTTCTCCAAAGGGATTCCCTTCTGGTAAAATTCAAACAGGATAGCCATCTGCTCTGCATTGTAATTGCCTTCCCACAAAAAGCCCGTGAAACGCCTGTCGGGTGTCTGCTTCAATATCCAGGAATATTTCCGCAGAAGCTCCGTATCCCGTCCGGAGCAGGCATATTCCTCCACAGTCTCCCTGTCGATCCCGTATTCGAGGTCTGTCCTTGCCATGCTGCTGATCTCATTCCCTACGCCTTTTCTTGTCAGTTCCGACACGGTATCCATGACCATGCGGCTCCTTTCCCTGTTCCTGTACATAATCGCCCTCCAATCTCAAAAAATAGCAGCCTATCGTCTCGGCTGCCTTGTTATCTTTCCATCTTCCTTTTTTACCGGTATCTGCTCCGTTTTTTCTTCTGTTTCTGCCAGCTCCGGCTCTGCTTTCTCCCGTTCTGTCAGAACCTGATGGAGCGTTTCAGAAAACTCCTTCCGCATGGCTCCCGCCATTTTGAGGTCAGTCCTCACGGCTTTCCGCTTATCATTGATGCCGGCCAGCCTGTCATCAAGCCTTTTCCGTATCTTTTCAAGCGTTTCCACGGTATAGCCCTCAGCCTGCAATTCTTCCAGTAGCTGCGTAAATTCCCCATGCTCCCTTGCAAAGAAATCATCGCCACTTAAAAAACTGTTCTCTGCCGGAAGAAGCTCCTGCATCCGGTCCAGCTTTTCAAAAAGCCCCGAAAACCTCTTTTTCTCCTTCAGAACCGCCCGCCTCTCCCGGTCTGCCTCCCTCTGCTTTTCCCAGAGGCTCTCCTCCACTTCCAAAAGACGGGAAATATCGTGGATGTCATTCTTTATAAGGAATAGATACCGCTCCTGCACCTTCTCCAGTTTCCGTATCTCGTCCCGGTACTTCCATGCCTGGCTGTACGGCAGCCGTTCCAGCTTTCGGATCCGGCATACTTTCGCATAATAGGTCTTTTGTATGCCGGTCAGTTTCGTCCTCCTTAAAAATTCTTCCTCCGGCGGGATCATCTCCGGCTCCGTCTGCCCCACATTCATATCCCCAGCATGACTGCCAGAAACCCTCCCCGGACTCTCCCCAATCCTTTCATGGATCCGCTCCATCGTGTAATCCTCTCCGAGCGTGTTCGGCTTGCACCTGCAGAACCTCTCAGAACCCGGCGGACAGACGGAAAGGTACTTCCCCTGTTTGATGCCGTATCCCATTTCACGCAAAAGGTCAAGAAATTCCTCATACGTCCCTGCCTGCATGATACAGGCATCAAGGTCACGCCGGATCATCTCCGTCCGCACCGACTGTTTCCCCTGCGTTTCGTTCCAGTCCTTATAATCAGAATGTTTCTTCTTTTCCTCTGCCTCTATGTCAATGGTGGAAAGACCGTATTCCTCACAGAGCCGGTTCGTGATGGGCTGCAAGACCTTTGCCCAATCGCCTTTCTCATAACGGTATTTCTTCCCGGTGATGCAGTTCACGCTGTTAAAAAGGATATGCCCGTGTGTATGTGCCGTATTGTCGTGGACGGCATAGACCGCCTCATAGCCGGTGCCAAGAAATTCATCCACGAACTTCCCGACGATCTCAAAAGCCACCGCCGGATTGAGCCTTTCTTCCTCAAAGGAGATCTTCTGCCGGTTCTCTTCCAGCATGTCGCTGTTCCATCGGAACACCATGTCCACCACTTCATCTAAAGAAACCGGGATCGTTCTTCCTTCTTCCGTGCCAATATCCCGGCACATCATCATTCCGTCTTTTTCTAAGAGCCTGTATCCGTGACCGTCCAGATACCCAAGAAGAAGCCCTGCCCCTTTTTCACTTATCTCCATCTCCGGTCTGTGATACCCCGCCCATGCCGCAAGTGCCGCCGGTGTCGTGATCTCTGTCTCCTTATCCGTCAGGTCCTGCCCCCGTTCCGCCTGTCCGGTCCATTTTTCAGACCGCTCCGGCCATCTTTCCTTACCTGTCCTGTTCCTGCCTGAGATCCCCGCTTTTCAAGCCCGGAATGCCCTTCCGTGACTTTGCCAGATACGCATTTTGTATCACAAAATGCCCTCTGGTCAGGGGAAAAATCCCCCT
>JAFVAA010000878.1 GCA_017476305.1 Lachnospiraceae bacterium | reverse complement strand
CTAATCTCTCAAAAGAAAATCCAAATAAACGAAATAGTTGTTCATTATGTATTTTTAATACATAATCTTCTGGAATATTCTCTATAATATCATCATACCACTGACCATCCAGCAGACAACTTTTTATATATCTATGCAAAATCGTATTTTTGTTTGGCTTGTAAAATCCATCAATATATTCATCAAAATTATTAGTCATTGTCACATAAACACCAAAATAGTCTTCTAGTCCAATAGCATTTGATATGTTATAAGCTTCTTCAGTTGCAAGATCCGTTAATGTATCAAATAATTCTTGTTTCTTCATGTTTGCCTCTCTAAAATAATTAAATTTTTACTTAAAACCAATTATATCAGAATTGACTTTTGTATAACAGCTCAATTAGAAAAAAATTTTTTTATTCACTCCTCCATCCTCTCGATCAGTTTCATCATCTCCATCCACACATCCATCTCTGCCGTCGGTACGGACCAGAGCCTGATGGAGAGTATGGTGACTGCCTGCTGTCGCATCCGGTAATAGCTCCTTGATGATATGTCCAGCCGGTAGATGATATCCATATGGTTCAGTTCTTCATCCCCGATATATGTCAGGTAGATCAGCTGGTAGAGCTTTTCCCCGTTTTCCGGCTTCTTTTTGAGTATGGTCAGTGCATCATTCACCCTGTCCAAAAGAAGCCTTGATCTTTCTATCGTTTCCAGACGGTTCTCCAGCTTTTTGTTCCCCCAGGAGACTTCCACATCCAGCTGCTCGATCAGCCTGTCAACATCCTGCAGCGGGCTTTCCAGTTCCTCCGCTATATTATCAGGAAAGCACTCCAATATCCATACGATCGTCCGGTAATACCGCAGGAGCAGCATGGTATTGTGATATGCATCCTTTCTCCTTTTCTGTCTGGCAGTGCGGATATCTTCATCACTGATCCCTGTCTCTGGCAGCACTCCCCTGTCTGTCAGGAGTCCAATCACGGCATCCGACTGTTCCTGCAGCATTTTCTCCCCATCCTCTCTATCCCATTTTTTTCCATCCTTATCCATGAATATTAGCTCCTTTCCTGTTCTTATCCATAAGGGGAACTGTCCCTTATGGAATTTTCTTTCTACCAAAATATTTCCTGTTCGCTGTGCCTCCTGCATAACGTACCCCGGGTACGCTGCAAAGCCGGAAAACTTCCATATACGAGTGCGTACATATACTGACGATCGGTAACACCTGCCGATTCTTTGCAGAAAACAGCAAAAAAATGAAGTTGCTGTTTTGCAAAGGATGGCAAATCTAATCGCTCGTGAATATAAAAAAAGACAGACACCTGTTCTTCCCCTGCATCTGTCTGGAATCTTTTTCCTTCTCCATCCACTTGTGGCCATTTTGTCCACAAGTGTTATCCAAAAGTTTTTTCCTTCCATCCGCATCCACGAGCATGACACGTTTCCCATGTCTTGCCAGTCCGATCCCCAGATTTACGGCCGAAGTGGTCTTTGTCACCCCGCCCTTTTGATTTGCTATTGCAATGATTTTACACATAATTTCTTCCTCCATTCCGATGTGAATTTGATCCTCACTGCTGAAGACACAGCAGGATCCTAGGCAGGCCATCCGGCACTGTCTTGATTTCCCGCCCATGAAAAATAATCATCCCTGTTTCTGAGGCTTGTGAACCTCTGTATAAAGCCTCTTGTATCTGTCTGTTCCTTTGTTGCTAAAAAAATCTGATGTGTTCTCTACACTGCAGCGGCTCTCACGCTCCAGAATCTTCAAGAACCACCGGATCTCCCTCTTTGTCCCTTGCATCCTAACTTTGACCATAATATCTTCTCCCTCCTATAAGAAAATGAATACATTTGCTGTTTTGAACTTGCTTATTCACAAAACAACATTGACTACGGTAATAACTTTCTTAATTTAGATGAAACAGCTACAGCAATTTCTAATACACCTACATCATTTAAGTAATTCAAAAGAAAAACAAAAAAGGATGCTTTCAAAAAAGTATCCTTACAATAACTGCTTTTCAATCGCAGATACAATATTTATATATTAAACAGGTTTGTTCCCACTACTGTCGATACTTACCATAACAATGACCGTGATTCTGTCAACCAGATTAATTGCTTTATTAATTTCCCCAATTCTTTTCTGCTCCCGAATCTTGACAAAGAACGGAAATTCAAGGATTTCTATGCATTTTGGTATTGTCTCTATATACTCTATACCACATCCATCGCATACGGATAGACCTTCCCGACCACTTTTATCACATGGGACTTGCTCCTTGTCATGGGAAGCTCCCCAAGCACCACGCTGTCCTTCCTAAGCCCCTCCGCATCGGAGCGGTAGAGCATCACATGACAGGGCAGGTCCATCCGCTTTTTCCTTGTCGTCAGCGGTACAAACGAAACATTCCCGCTGCTCGCACACGAATAACTGTTGCCGATCACGACCGCCGGACGGATCCCCTGCTGGATATGTTCGTCCTCTATGTCGCTCAGATCAACCAGGATAATATCTCCAAACTTCAAAAACATTTTGCCCTCCTTCATCACTATCTCCTTTCTTCGTCCTTTCCTGCTCCT
>JAFVAA010000877.1 GCA_017476305.1 Lachnospiraceae bacterium | reverse complement strand
TGGTAACCGTGATTAAGAAGGATGCGGCGAAGGAGCTGCCAAAGATGACGAAGGATGAAGTGGCAGCAGCGATTTTGGATGAAATCAAGCGGTTTTTTTAAAAAAGGAATGTTTCTAGGGAGAAAATGGGATTTCACGAAAAGTCCACATTTTCTCCCTATTTTGTTCACGATTTCCCGATATTCTGTATTTACAAACAAATTACAGGAGCGAATAAAAAAACTGATTTCCAGATTTTCTGATAGAAGATGACAGGGAAATGTCGTTCCGTGATAGTTTATAAAAATAAAACAGGATAGTGTAAAGAAAGGGAGGCGATTCTTATGAGAAAAAGAACATTAGTAATGTATGGATGTGTGACGGCTTTGACTTTGGCAATGATGACAGGATGTGGTACCAGTATAGCAAATGCTTCGAAAAACTCACGTGCGGGTGTACAGAGTACAGAATCTGCACAGGCTTCAGATGATGCTTCCGACAGCGCAGCTTCGAATGGCAGCAGTTCTGATGATAAAAAAGGGAAGAAACCACAGGATGACGGAAGCAAGATGGTTCAGGTTACGAAGGTGGATGGAAATACGATTACCGCTACGGTAGGGGAAGATATGAGAGGCGGTGGCGGAAAAGGTCCTGGGAATGGAAAGGCACCGTCAGGAAAGAGTGGAGATGGAAATTCAGATGATAAACAGGCATCGTCTTCTGAAAAAGAGGATGGTGACAGTTCAGGTGATAAACAGGCTCCGGCGGAGAAGAAGGACGGAACCAGTTCTGCTTCTAAAGAGCAGCCGCCGGAAAAGCCGGACAGTGATTCCGGTTCCGGAAACAGCAGCTCCGATGATAAAAAGGGTGGACCGCGTGGTGGTGGAATGCCGTTTACGGCTACCGATGAAACCATGACTTTTACCATTACGTCAGATACAAAGATTACGAAAGGCGGACGGAACAGCTCCACGGATGCAACTGCAGATGATATCAAAGAAAACAGCATTTTGCGTGTTACCGTAAATGAGAATAATGAGGCACAGACTATCGTGATCATGGGTGGAAAGAACAAATAATCCGGGCAAGCGCACATCATATGGAAAGAGCCAGGGGATTCCTTTGCGAAAAACGTGGGAATACCCTGGTTTTTTTGATTAGCAGCCGTGTGAAGCAATGTCATTTAGTGAAGTGTAACCTCTGGAGTCCTGGAAAAAATCAATAAAAGCTGTAGTTCTTGCAAAACAGCTTAAAAGACTGTATAATAAAAACAATATCGGGGTTATGGGATGGGAAAAGAAATTTCAGGTTATGATGGACAGAAAGAGGAGATTGATATGAAAAAAAAGATGCTTTCCGTGGTCATGGCATGTGCCATGGTGATTGCAGGATTTTCTGGCGCAGATATGGCTTCCGCAAAATCAAAAATAATGCTGAGCAAAAAGAAGATGACGATTCGTGCCGGACAGAAAAAGACACTGAAAGTCAAGGGGACAAAAAAGAAAGTAAAGTGGTCTTCTGAAAACAAAAAAATCGCGACCGTTTCCCAAAAAGGTGTCGTCAAAGGAATCAAAGCAGGAAGGACAAAAATCAAGGCAAAGGTTTTGAAGAAGACCTATACCTGCACAGTAACTGTAAAGGAGAAAGCCTCTGTACCAGCGGGCACATCTGAGCCAAGTGCTTCGCCAGCGGGCACGCCGGAACCAAGTCCTTCACCGGCGGTTCAGGAGAGCAGTGCAAACCCCTCCACAGAACCATCCGGGACACTGGAACCGGTAAAAGTCCTTTTTTCTAAGGAAAGTGGCGTTTATGATAATGCGTTTACCCTGACGCTTCGTAGTGATGTGACCGGGATCATTTACTATACTACGGATGGAAGTGATCCGGTGACGAGCAGTACGAAGAAAACATACAGTGGTGGAATTTCTGTGAAATCCAGGGAAAAAGATCATCAGCAGGCTTTCTGCGCCGAAGGACAGTGATGTTGATAAATGTACCGTAATAAAGGCGGTTCTGGTCGGTGAAGATGGTCAGCCGGGAACTGTCGTGACACAGACCTATTTTATAGGAAAGATTACGAAGCATATCGCCGGGATCAAAGAGTCCGCAGAGGCATTTGGAAAGCCGCTGTCCGTAATTTCCATTTCCATGGACCAGGAGGATCTTTTTGATAAAGACAAAGGAATTTATGTAAAAGGAGCAGAGTATGACCGTTCGCTTTCTGAGTATCTGCAGACACACAGTTCTCTGGAGGGGATAAATGTTGAGCATGATCTGTCGAAAAACTATCTGCAGCGTGGAAAAGCATGGGAGCGAAAGGCACACATCGACTATTTTGAAACAAATGGTACGGAAACGAACTGTCTTTTGCAGCAGGACTGTGGCATCCGGATTCAGGGGAACTATTCCCGCGAACAGCTACAGAAAAGTTTCCGCTTATTTGCTGGAGCAGAGTATGGAAAAAAGAATTTTAAATATCCTTTCTTTGCGGATTCGAAAGATATCAAAGGGGAGGTCATGGATAAATTCAAAACTCTTGTTCTCAGAAATGGAGGAAATGACAGCTATAATTTCAAATATAAAGATATCTTTATGCAGAGCTTTCTGGGAGATACGGCATGTGACGTGAGGACGGGACGGCCATGTGTGGTCTATCTGGATGGAGAATACTGGGGATACTATATCCTGCAGGACGATCTGACAGACAACTATCTCCAGCAGAAAACCGGAGCAGATAAAGGAAAGATCGTAGGCTATAAAGGAACCGTTGAAAAAAAATACGAAGATACCAAATATAAACTGGATGAAGGAAAGCTTCCGGATGGCGTGACAGACCAGGGCTACTATATGAGAGATATGTTAAACTATCTCGACGGGCATGATCTTTCCAATGATAATGACTACAAAGCTTTTATGGATCAGTATGTTTCGGAAGAATCCATGCTTGATTACTTTGGAGCCATGATCTACATGAAAAACGGCTATGACTGGCCAAATAAAAACTGGACGATCTGGCGTACTACAGAGGCAGATCCTTCCGTGAAGGAAGCCGATGGCAAATGGAGATTTGTGTTCAATGATCTGGATCTGACCACGGCTCCAACCTGGGATTCTTCTACATGGCAGGCGGGGGATGGCAGTCCGCTTAGCGATCTGATGAATGTGGTTGATGAAGAAGGAGTAGAAAATGTCATGAAAAAGCTGATCAGTGCTGCCATCAGAAATGCGTCCTTCCGTTCAAAGCTAAAGAGCAGGGTGCAGAGTTTTGCCGGGATTTTTAGCCCTTCTGAGGTGGAAAAACGGGGAGAGATTTACAGAAAGGGCTATGGCGCACTGTATACACAGTTCAGTGACCGTTTTAATCCGGGGTGGACCAAATACCCGGATGTGGAAGAACACTCCCGGGGAAATATGACGAATGGAGTATATGCGATTCCGAATTTGAATCATGAAGCCAATATCGCCTTTTTAAAGGCTCGTCCCGGTCATGTAAATGACCTGCTTAATGAGATTGACTATTGGGGCGGAGCCGGTCAGGACAACCAGAGCACGGATTCTGGAACGAATTCGCAGGATTCTTCCGACGGAACACTTTTTTGGGAGGGCCGCTGGACCAGAGGAGCAGGAGATTATGATTTGATGAGTATGTCAAACGGTCTGCAGATGATTCGGGATGATGCTAATTTTCTGTGCCTGACGGTAGAGGATTGGAGCAGGTATGCCCATCCGGTTCTCCGTATCTCTGCAGCGCCCGGATTTGCCGAAAATGCGAGAGCGCATGTCTGGACAGATGACAAAACCTATGACCAGTATATTTATCAGCAGGAAAACCCCTGGGTGGGCACGGAGATCGATATTACCGGGTTAAAGGGAAAACAGATCTATATCAATGCCAATGATGCTACACTGGTAAAAATAGAGATTTATGAACGTACAGAGTAAACACCTGTATCGGCTTTTGCTGATAGCACCATGAATGAAAGGCAGACCGGTTTTCTGGTCAGCAGATTTCTTTTATAGAAAAAGGAGGGGGTTATGAAGATGAGAAAAAAGATTGCACTAGCTTTAGGGCTGGCATGTTTAGTGACAGGCTGCGGATTGGATCAGCATACTGAGGTCAGCATCACAGAGCATAAAATTGACAGCACCACGAAGGTTTATATGACCGCATTGGAAAAGGTGCAGTTTGACCTTTTGACAAAGAGCTATAATCTATCCGAGTTAGGGATAGATGACCTTACTTTTGTGGATGAAACAAGAGATGGAAAGAATTATAAAGTGCTTGCACGGGAATATTCCCTGTCTGGTGATGAAATTCCTCCCAGTATGGTTTTAGATGAAGATAAGTTCGTGGTCTACAGCAATTTTAACAATGACAGCACGCTTCCGGACTCTGCTATGAGCAGTCCGGTAGGCAGCCTTTTAAATCAGGATCCGGAGTTTGTAAATGCAGTTTTTACCTTTGATAAAAATGTATTGGATACAAATGGGACGCTTACAGGAGAAAATGAGATTGCCTTTTCTGCTGCGGATGACTTGGAAAAAAATATGATTTATGCCTGCTTTTCGGAAAAGTCAGCAAAATGTAAAAGCATTGCGTCGGATGCCAGCCGTTATACGAAGAAATCCCGTGTAAATTTCATAACAGATGGGATTGTTACGAATATAAAAGTGGATGGTGCCGACTATGTTCCATATGTTTACTATGAATATCCTTCGGGAGAAAAACCGGTTTTGTACAGCAATTATTACGATTTTGAGAAGGAAAAGACCTGTCAATTTACAGTTTCGTTAAGCAGCGGTTTTCGTAAGAGGTTTACGTTTACTTATGATAAGACTGCTCCGAAGATAACGTATCAAAAGAAAAAAATCACAGTTACAGATAAGAATGGAGTGAAAAAGATCACCTTAAACGGAAAGAAGATTACGAGTGGAAAGAAAGTGACGAAAAAAGGTTCCTATACGGTGAAGGCATGGGATAAGGCGGGGAATGTGAAGACGTATAAGTTTAAGGTAAAATGATGGTCGTTTTTTAATCCGATATGGCTGTTTACTTTACAGACGGCAGGAAGAGCAGATCAGGTCACGAATTCGTGTTTAAATCACAGATAAATGTAGGAAAATAGGGAGTTAGACTAAGCAAACAAAAGTTATGATTATAAAACTTTTCATTACATGAGAAATTTTACCTATTACATGATTTCCTCTTGTCAAATAGTCAAAAGTGTATTAAAATAGGTTTATCATGAAAAAGGAGGAAGAAAATTATGGCATATGTAATTAGTGATGATTGCGTTAGCTGTGGAGCTTGCGCTGGTGGATGTCCAGCAGGTGCTATTTCAGAGGGAGATGCTCATTATGAGATTGATGCTGATGCATGTCTTGATTGTGGAGCTTGCGCTGGTACATGTCCTTCAGGTGCTATTTCTGAGGGTTAATTCTTTTATGAGAATGAATAGAGCTGCTGCTTGATATTTTGGAAATGTCAGGCGGTGGCTCTTTCTTACTTTACAAAGTACAGGAATATGTGTATAATGACGGAAAGACAAAGAAACTTCATTATGTCCAAAATGCATGGACATTTATATGAAAAATAAATAGAAGAGAGGTAGATTTATGGACGCTTCAATCAGTAAAGACATGGTAATCGCAGATATGTTACGTGTGGATCCGGGAATTGCACCGATTCTCATGGCTTCCGGAATGCATTGCATCGGGTGTCCTTCTGCACAGGGGGAGAGCCTGGAGGAAGCTGCTTTTGTACATGGATTAGATGCAGATGAGCTGGTGGACAGGGTAAATACGTATCTTGCAAAGAAAACCGACTAGTGCAGCGTAAATTAAATAACTGATACATTCCTGCAGGATAATTTTTCATACGCAAGGCGGAGGAGAGGCGCATAGCGGGCTATGTAACTCGACGACAACGCAGTGTATGGAAAATTATACAAATGAATGTGTTAGTTATTTAAGAGACGATGCACCAGTATATCTAAATAGCATTTCTTTATGATACTGGTCTTCAAAAGTAAAAATAAAAAAGCTGATACCGTATGAGAAAGAGTATCAGCTTTTTTGTGCTGCACACGAAGGATTGCAGCAAAATATAATATAAAGAAAGGAGAATCAAATCTTCGCTGCATTTATAAAGCAGCTAATTTCTTAAGAGCGTTTTTGGCTATGATCAATTTAAAATGTTCTTCAAAATAAGAAACCGTGGAGGCCTGCTTTTTGACCACAGAGCCATATTCATGAAGAAGATTACAGATTTTGCCGAAATTATCTGCAGTATGCCCACGCCTGGAAAGCAAAAGGTAAAAGGTTCCTTCCTTTGTATCTTTATAGAGCGTGTTTTCGCCCCGATAAATCGGTGTCAACAGTTCTGCTACCTGGCTCACCGTATCCAGATCCGGAAAAGCAAAGATAAAGATCACATCCCGGTTTGTTTCGGTCTCCACATCGGACTGCTTTGGTTTCGGTTCCATGCCTAATACTTCCGGCAAGGAAATAAAGTCGGTATTTTTGTATACCTCAGAATCATCCTCTATGAAATCCCATAACATATCCTCGTCTGATTTTTCCTCCAGGAGAGTGTCGCCCTCACCATCCATATCAAATAAATCATAATCATCATAGTCAAATTCTTCGTCGAAATCATCCCAATCCTGTTCCTCTGTAAAGCTGGAAAAACGAGTATCCAATTCATCCGGCTCATCGATCTTCGTTACAACCAAAATGAGAGCCTCCGGCAAAAGAGGAATGGCTTCAATCATCAGAGGGATATCATCGGCATCAAAGCCAAATTCGTAGGAAGCCTGCTGCATCATATCACGAAACAGAGCCTTTGCCTTTGCAGTGCCATAAGCTAATTCGCTGATTCCGATTTCGCGATCCTGCAGATCTTTTTTATTCAGAGTACATCGAATCTGTCGGTCATTTATTTTTTCAATATGCATAGCCTCACTTCCTTCCCTGACTTTATTATAGTAAACGGAATATTTACTATCGTTTTCTATACAGCGTTCCCATCATAAACCTGGATTTATTTTATACTAAATTTATGTCAGAAACGTGAAAATTCTCATAAATAAATATTTATTATAAATATTTATATTTATTTATAGAAGTAAAGGTTACCTCTATGTATAATAGATTATAGTTGAAATATGTAGAGAAGTCAATATAATTCATAGATTACAAGTTATATAACGGTAACGATTTCTATATAATAGTGTTTTCGTTTTCACAGCTTATAATAGAATTTGTAAAAACAGAGAAATAAATACTAGAAGAATTTGAGATTTTTGTGCATGAATTTCTAATTGTGTGCAAAATGTGTGAAAAATGAAAATACAATGGTTTTCCTCCACAAAAATAAATTTTTATTTTGAATATATTACCAATAGTTTTGAAGATTCTTCTATCCTATAATGTTTCATGCGATGTGAATCCAGAACACAAAAAAGGAGGTGAAACGGACTCAGACACTAAGGAATATCTTCTTTATATTATGCTGATAAAGAAAGAAGGTTCACATTCGTTTATAGAAAGACCTGAATGGAAACGTATCACATGTACCGCATAGGTCTTACGGCAAGGAGGAAGAAAAATATGGATACAAAATCAGAAGGAGTGAAGAGTCAGATGTATGCATGGCTTTTAGAGGAGATTCTGGATGCTCAAAGCATGGGAGTTTCCGTATCTGTGGACGGAGAGAATTACTCGGTGGAGGATGTTGCCAGGCTTCACGGAGTGATGGAGGATCACTATTATATGAAAAGCTATGTTACTGACCGGTCTGGAAAAATTGTGCAGATTGATTTTGACCAAATAATCGGTGTCTGAAAAAACAAATAGTTTTCAAGTAAAAATTATAAAAACAAAACACAAGCTAAGCTATGAAAACCGGTATATCAGCCGGACCATTGGTTTGCGATGGGCAAAACCTCCGTGCAGGAGAGGCCGGCCCGCCCCTCCTGCACAAACTATTTTGCGACACCATCCAGTGCATCTTCTGAATCCTTTTCATAGGTATCCCCCTCTTGGGAGGAATCTATGGATATCACCAGTTTATGTGGGAGACAGATTAAAGTTTCTCCCTTTTTGGAAATTTTATGCTGGTGTACACAGAGCTTATCCGGACAGTCTGCTGCGATGATGGAGGCAGAACCGTCCTTGATCTGTAAGGTATTAGATGCTTCTTTGGTACCTATGGTATAAGTGGTGTCTTTTTCTAAAGGCAGCCTTTTTTCTGTTTTTCCATCTATCCGGATATTGACATAAGAACCAGGGGCTCTTGGAAAAAAATGGTAAATGGAAAAAAGAAGGATAGAAAAAAGTAAAATGCCGCCTAACAGGATCATGTCATTACGCTTTAATTTCATATTTTGCATCCCTTATCATTTTTTGTAACAGTACGCAGGGCTTCCTTTTTCAACTATATTGTACTATATTCTCACTCTTTCTGCCATCCCCTTTTTTATGAAACCAATTTTTGCGGAGAAAAATCCGGTCAAAAAAGCGAAAAACATACTTGACGTAATATCTTATCTGTGCTATAGTAGATGGGCGATGTAACAGTCTTTTTTTTATGTCTAAATTTTTGGCAGAGCTGTTCGATGAGACACTGCAGCATGTGCCGGAGGTTCAGGCGTGTATACGTCACAGGCGGCGTGGACAGGCAAAGTTCCCGGATGTCTTGTGGCAGGTTCTTTAGAATGAATAGGAGGTAAAAGTCGTGAGAGTGAAAATTACTTTAGCTTGTACCGAGTGCAAGCAGCGCAATTATGATACGACAAAGGAAAAGAGAAACCATCCTGACAGAATGGAAACAAAGAAATATTGCAGATTCTGTAGACGACACACATTACACAAGGAAACAAAGTAATTATTTGTGTATTAGTATCGGCGTCATGGGATGGCGCGGGAAAGAGGTAAAATATGGAAGATTCTGAAATCAAGAACGAACCAAAGAAAACAGAAAAAACTGCAAAGACGGACAAAAAGAAAGGTGGTTTTTTTAAGGCTCTGAAAGGGGAATTCCATAGAGTAGTCTGGCCGGACAGGGATACGATTGTGAAAGAGACCACTGCGGTAGTCGTTGTAACGGTAATTTTAGGTGCAGTCATTGCTCTGCTTGATTTTGTGATCAGACTTGGCATTGACAAGATTATTCAGATAGGATAAGGGTGATAGACTTATGGCAGATGCAGAAGCACATTGGTATGTTGCTCATACTTATTCAGGGTATGAGAATAAGGTAAAGATGGATATTGAGAAAACGATCGTAAATAGAAATTTACAGGATCAGATTTTCGAAGTATCCGTTCCTATGTTGAATGTGACTGAGGAAAAGAACGGAGAGAAGGAAACGAAGCAGAAAAAGATGTTTCCTGCTTATGTTCTTATCAACATGATCATGAACGATGACACCTGGTATGTGGTCAGGAACACAAGAGGTGTGACCGGATTCGTAGGTCCGGGATCCAAGCCGGTTCCGCTTACGGATGAAGAAATGGAAAGTATGGGGCTTAAAGAGGATGCACCAAATGTACCATTTAGTATCGGTGATACGGTAGAGGTGAACTCTGGTGTATGGGAAGGCTCTACAGGAATCGTGCGTCAGATCGATCACCAGAATCGTATGGTTACGATCAATGTGGATATGTTTGGCCGCGAGACACCGGTAGAAATGAGTTTTAACGATGTAGACGTTATATAAAAGATTCTGTTTTATGGTAAATGAGTGTCCTAAGCACTACCGGACACGAAAGCGAAGAAAAAGTTTCCGGTTCTGACGCGAAGTGCGGAATGGAGCGGAAGAAAAAACGTAGTGCAGAAAGAGGTAGAAAAATGGCTAAGAAAGTCGAAGGATATATCAAATTACAGATTCCTGCTGGAAAGGCAACACCGGCACCTCCTGTTGGACCGGCACTTGGTCAGCACGGAGTGAACATTGTAGCATTTACAAAGGAATTCAATGCAAAGACAGCAAACCAGGATGGTATGATCATTCCTGTAGTAATCACCGTATATCAGGATAAGAGCTTCAGCTTTATCACAAAGACTCCGCCTGCAGCCGTTCTGATTAAAAAGGCATGTAAGATTCAGTCTGGTTCTGGTGAACCAAACAAGAAGAAGGTGGCTACGATTACAAAGGCGCAGCTTCAGGAAATTGCAGAAACGAAGATGCCGGATTTAAATGCTGCAACTTTAGAAGCAGCTATCAGCATGATTGCAGGTACTGCACGCAGTATGGGCGTAGCTGTGGAGGAGTGATCCGTTACAAGTTTTTTGGTGCAAGGATGAAGGCACCAGTAGGTTGAGCAAATATTTATAAAAGACTGTTATAAGTATGGACGTTGTGGGAGGCCGGCACGTTTCGTGCCATGAACCCGCCGTTAACACCACTATGGAGGTTTAGATTATGAAAAGAGGAAAGAAATATATTGAGGCTGTGAAGAAAGTAGACAGAACGCAGCAGTATGAAGTAGAGGATGCTGTAAAGCTGGTAAAAGAAATGGCGACCGCGAAGTTTGATGAGACGGTAGAGGCTCATATCAGACTTGGTGTCGATGGCCGTCATGCAGACCAGCAGGTGCGTGGTGCTGTAGTATTACCGAACGGAACAGGTAAGACAGTACGTGTGCTCGTATTTGCGAAGGGTGAAAAGATTGATGAGGCTTTAGCTGCTGGTGCAGATCATGCAGGTGGAGAGGAACTCATTCCGAAGATTCAGAATGACGGATGGCTTGATTTTGATGTAGTAGTAGCTACACCTGATATGATGGGCGTTGTAGGACGTTTGGGACGTGTTCTCGGACCAAAGGGCCTGATGCCGAACCCGAAGGCCGGAACGGTTACGATGGATGTGACAAAGGCGGTCAACGATATTAAAGCCGGTAAGGTTGAGTACAGATTGGATAAGGCAAACATCATTCATGTACCGCTAGGAAAGGTTTCTTTCTCCGTGGAGCAGCTGGTACAGAATATTGATGCACTGATGGACGCGATCACGAAGGCAAAGCCATCTGCTGCAAAGGGACAGTACTATAGAAGTGTGTCCATTTCCAGCACGATGGGACCTGGTGTGAAGTTAAATACATTGAAGTATCTGTAATCAAATACTGTTTCGTACGTGAAGAGCAGGGCGCGAGAGTTTTCGCCCTGCTCTTTTTAGGATGCATACGCTCCTATAAAGCAAATCTGAATTTTTGACGATAACATTTATAGAAGAATTCTTTAGGTGCCGCTGTACCGGTGCGCTCATTTACGAAAAAAGCAGGTTTTTCGTGAATGAGTATATAATACAGTTTCTTACAGCGGGATATGGAAAAGAGGAGGAAATTGCCATGGCATCAATTTCAGGAGCAAATATTATCAATTATGATTATTTATTAAGAAATTGCTATTCATCGAATCGTTATGCGAGAAAAGGAGCGAGCCGTGCTACTTATGGGAGTACAGAGCTTTTGTCTGCAGATTCCGGTGCTTTGGGAAAGATTACGACAAATTTGCAGGAAATTTCCTATGATAAGGATAACGGAAAAAATATTTATAACAATGCAAAGGTTCTGATTGAAACCTATAATAATACCGTAGGAAGTGCAGGAAAAACAGAGTCTTCTGAATTGGAGCGTCATATGAAAAAGATGAAGCAGTTCTTGAAGGACAACCGTGAGGCTTTTGAATCCATAGGGATTAAGATTACATCTACAGGGAAGATGGAGCTCGATAAGGAAAAAATGTTAGAAACCAGCTCGGCCAAGATGGAAAAGATCTTATCCGGGGATCTTTCAAAGAGCCTCGGGAAGTATGCAAAGAAGATCAATACCGTGGCACAGAAGCTTTTACGGGAGGAAGCTGCAAAAGCAAGCCTGAAGAAATCACAGGCAAATCTTTCGCCGAATGCCTCCTTTGGCACTGCCGGTATGAGTACCAGTCCGAATTCCGTTGACGTCAGGGCATGAAAGCTGTAGCAGGTCATCAAAGATGTTTGTGTGCTATTTGTATTTTAAACAGCACGCAAACATTTTTTTCTTTGTGCTCAAAAATAGAAATTTTAATAGACATAGAACCCGTTTTTTGATAAAATAATAGAATTAATAAATAAGCGATGTCGGAGCCATTCCTTAGGAACTGTGCAAACTCACTAACGAAATGGAAATTCATTTTAATTAACGGTTCCTTCGGAACTGTGCAAAATTAAATTTACCATTTTTTGAGCAGGAACACATGCATATATGGTGTTTGTGTTCAAAAAACGAGTAAATTATTTGTGCACAGCCCCTGGGCACTGACATCAAAAAAATCAGGAGGTAAAAGTATGAGAAAATTTAAGTTAGGCAGGCAGATGCTTGCAGCAATCATGGCATCGAGTCTTTTGATTTCGGCATACCCGGATCTTCGGTCAGGGGGGGTACCGCTAAGGCAGCGGGGCTTTCTGCCGAATTAAAGAATGACACATTTGAAAAGACGATTGGGGGCAGGACCTATACGGTCAAGGAGGGAATTCTGACGAAGGTGGCTGGTTCTGGAAAGACGGTTCAGATTCCGGATGGTACGGTTTCCATTGGACCAAGTGTTTTCAGAAATAACCAGCAGATAGAGAAGGTCGTTATGCCGGATAGTGTCCGGTTCATGTCATCTACTGTCTTTGAGGGCTGTAGAAATCTATACAGTGTCCGGTTATCGAAAAATTTGGAGCATATTGCAACCGGAGTATTTCAGAATTGCGTGAAGCTGCAGGAAATCAATCTTGAGGAGACGAAGGCTGCGGTACTGGGAGAAGCGGTTTTTGCAGGTTGTACCAGGCTTACGCATATCAAGCTTCCGGATACCTGTCTTTCCATCGGAGTAAAGGCATTTTCGGGCTGTAGCCATTTATCAAGGCTGGAATTAAATGAAGGACTGGAATATATCGGTGATTCTGCAATCCATGGTGGAAACCGCCAGCAGGGGGGATATACACCGCTGCATACGCTGGAACTCCCGTCTACGTTAAAATATGTAGGAAATCTGGAGGGATGTATTGATGTGAGACGGGTGATCTATCCGGAGGGGCTCACGGAGCTTCCGGAGTATGCGTTTTCCCGGTTCGATGCTTTGTCGGAATTAAAGCTTCCGGAGAGCTTGAAAAAAATCGGAAAAGGTTTTCTGTTTGTAGAACGGAATCTGGGAGAAACGACATCGCTTACCAGTCTTTATATTCCTGCGGGAGTAGAACGCATTGACGCAGAGATGCCTGTAGAATTAAAGACGATTCGGGGAATCAGAGGAAGCTATGCAGAAGAGTTCGCGAACGACAATGGGATCGCGTTCCAGGCCACGACGGCTGCCGCAGAGGCTGCCCGCTTTGCAGAGACAAAGAGCTCTCCGTCTGAAAACAAATCCTATACACAGATCAGCAGTGCTGAACAGCTTTTAAATATTGAAGGGAATATGAGTGGAAACTATCGTCTGACAGCAGATATTGATTTGTCAGCTTTCTGTGAGGGTGAAAATGGATGGCGGCCTTTAGGAACGGATGGAACGACGGGAAAGACCAATGTAGGATTTTCCGGTATATTTGATGGAAATGGCCATACCATCAGTGGGTTAAAGATTAGCGGAGCACCGAAAACGCGCATGACAGGACTGTTTGGCCAATTGGACGGAACGGTACGGAACCTGTCTTTAAAAGATGTATCCGTACGACCGGATTATTCTGAGGTAACTTCTAAAACGGAGAAACAGCTGCAGAGCCTGGGTGCATTAGCAGGTGCAGCAGGCGTTGCGGGAAAAGCCTCTGTAGAAAACTGCAGTGTGAGCGGCACAGTGGCACTTCGGACTGGTGAAGCGATTTCTACAGATTATAAAAATACTTATGTGGGCGGCTTGGTTGGCTATCTTTCCGAGGGCGTGATGAAAAACTGCAGGAACGAAGCGGCAGTTTATTATCAGTCTATGAAAATGGAAGATCCGGATTTTGCGCTCCATCGTTTCCTCGGGGGAATCTGTGGAATGGCAGAGAGCAGCAGTCTTTCGGATTGTGTGAATACTGCAAGTGTAGGTCTCTATCGAAATTTCGAAGGTATTTTTCAGGAAAATGATTCCAATGCGAACTTTTTAGATAATCTGGAGAATACCTATTTAAAATCCTCTGCATATGATGTCTGGAATGGTGCCGGTGGGATTACGGGAATTGCTATCGGAGAAGGAACGATTTCCCGGTGCTATAATACTGCAGAAATTGTATCCGATGTTTACAATAAATACGATGCTGCCACACTAAATGCCTGGACAGGAACCTATGCCGCTGCCGGCGGTATCGCCGGGATGTTAAATGGTGCGATGGAGGTAGCAGACTGCTATAACCGGGCAGATATTTCCGGAAAATGCCATATGGATGGAAGCTTTTACTTTTTAGAGGGAATCGATAAGATCTTTGATCAGGTAATCGAACTGGCTGCACAAATGGGAACGGTACTTCAAAAGTCTCAGAGCTACGTCTATGATGATATTCCGAACAATGGAAAGGGATATACCGGCGGTATCGTAGGATTTGCCTACGGCACCACAGGAGGTCCGGTGACCAGGTGCTACAGCATTGGACAAATGGAAGGAAAGCAGGAGAAGATCCCGGGTGAAAAAAGTGCCGATGAGAGTAGAAAGAAAGGAATCTGTGGCGGTGGGAAAATACCGGTCCTCTATTCTTATTATGTAAGGCCGGCCGGTTCCTCTGACAGCTATAGTGGTGCAGCGTGGGAAAGTGACAGCAGCACGACGACAACTGCTTTGACGGCAGATGCGATGAAGCAGGCTTCGAGCTTCGAAGGGTTTGATTTTGATGGGACATGGTATCTGGCAGATGGCATGGATGCGCCCGGACTGGTAGCAAATAGCGGGAAAAAGATTGCGGATATTCGCTTTTCTGTAAATAAGCCGACGAAGACGACCTATGTGTTTGGGGAAGAAATCAGTCTTTCCGGTATGGAGGTGACGATTTCCTTTTCAGATGGTACGAAAGCAGTGACCGGTATTTCGGATACAGCAGCCTCCGGGTATTCTGCCAGACAGCCCGGGGTACAGACGGTTACGGTAAACTATGGAGACATAAGCACCAGTTTTTCCGTGACAGTATCTCCGGAAGCAGCAGATGCATCTTCAGACGGGGAGACGGCTGTTTCGATTCCTGATTCAAAACCGAAGGGTACTTATCAACTCGGGGAAAATGAGTTATCTGTTCCGACCTATTATAAGCAGGAAAAGGATTATACGGTAGAGTATTCTTTACTAGAGTTTGGCAGCTATCCGCAGACGAAGGTGAATGCAGGGGATGATGCTTATCGTACACTGTCGGGCGGCCAGACGAGCTGGGATGCGGCAAATGATACTACGATCGGTGAAAATAAATATCGGAGAGTTTATGATGAAACGACCGGAGCATACAGCTACTATAAATACGAGCCGATTCGCTGGAGATTATTGAACTTCACACATGGAAGGGACTACGCCGGTAAAGATATACAAAACGTAGGTGTGCTTATCGCTGACCGGGTATTGGACTATAGGAGATTCGGCACCAGCCGCTATGTCGGAAAGGGAGATCAGGATCATTACCTCTGGAATACTTCTTCCTGGGAACAGCCGACCGCGCTCTGCAGCGAGCTGTACAGCTGGTTGAACGGAAAGGGTGCAGGATGGAATACGAACCTTACGGATTTTACGGACCATGGTTTTCTGCAGCAGGCATTTACAGAATCAGAAATCAGCGGTCTCTTTCCAATCAAGGATTATGATGATGGAAATAAGAGAGTCACGGCGACATCCTTCGTGATCAGCGCAAAGGACGTATTAGGCACCTATCCGTACAGCTGTTTTAGGAAGGAAGCATATATCAAAGATCAAAATCGTCAGGCAAAAGCGACAGACTATACTGCAGCTTTACTGGCACAGTCGGAGAATGCTTCGCCTGTGGAGGGTGGTTATTGTGCCTGGGGAGCTCTGCCTTATTTTGACAGCAGCAAGATTGCGCATGGGGATAGTATGGTTTCTGTCGTGGGTGCTGATGGGACGGTGGACCGGATTGGTCATACAGCTTCTGCACCAATAGGAATTCGTCCGATGATCCAGGTGAAGTTCGACGATTCTGTGATTGCAGATTCTGTAAAATACGTCGGAGTGGTAGACAGTACCGGAAAGGTGAGCGAAGGAAAGGGGCATTCGGAAAGTGAAGCGAAAGCGTCAGCATCCCCTGCGGCTTCGTCCAGCCCGGAGCCGGGTGAGAGCGCACAGCCAAGTGCGAGTGCAGAGCCGGGTGGGAGCGCACAGCCAAGTGCGAGTATAAAGCCGGGCGAGAGCGCACGGCCAGGCGAGAGTGCGCAGCCGGGAACGAGTGCGAAGCCGGATGCGAGTGCAGAGCCGGGTGAGAGCGCGCAGCCGGGAACGAGTGCGAAGCCGGATACGAGTGCACAGCCGGGGACAAGCGCGAAGCCGGATGCGAGTGCACAGCCGGATGCAAGTACGCAGCCAGGTGCGAGTGCAAAACCAGCCGTGAGTCCAAAGCCGACTGCTGCGCCGTCTGCGAGCAGTAAGAAAAATCATGCTGCGAAAATAAATTTGAAAAATAAGAAAACTTATTCCGTTTCGAAAAAAGTTACGATTAAAGATGCGGATGGCATTAAAACGATCCAGATCAATAAAAAGACGATCAAAGGGAAGGGCAAAAAGAGCTTCTCTTTCAAGCTGTCCAAGTATAAGAAATATCTAAAACAGGCTGGAAAGTGGAACAAGTTGATTATTACAGATAAAAAGTCAAAAAAGACGACGATAAAATTTAAGGTTAAAAAGAAAAAGTAAAAAATGTTACTTTTCACACTAAATTAATTACAGATGAAAAACGTTAAATATATTTATATTGTGAAAAAGCTGAAAAACTAAAACTAATACTTTTTCAGCTTTTTCTATTTCTCTCCTGTATTTTCATACCTCTTTTCAAGATATGCCTTTACAATCTTATTAAATGTTTCTGCATTTTGAACCTGCTCTTCTACATCAGATCTGCTTATAATAACATTGTCATCATAGTCACTATCGCTTCTGACCTCAAATGCGTCTCCAACAATTTGAGATAGTTCTTTGTCAAACACTCCGGTTTGGATATATTCTTTCCTAAAATGAGATATATTTCCCGAATGTCATCTAAATTCCACGCTATCTAAAGCAAATATGCTTCTTATCGCATTATAAATCGAATAATAGGAACGGTTAGCAGCACCTCTGTAATCGTCATCCTCAAGTAAGAGTTTTGCAGA
>JAFVAA010000876.1 GCA_017476305.1 Lachnospiraceae bacterium | reverse complement strand
CTATTCCAAACCGAGGAAAGCAAAAAAGAGTTTATCGTACTTATTGAATACTATTTGGATACAGGAGAATCCATTTCGTCATTAGCTCAGTATTATACAGATTGGCTTAATGATATTATAGAAGAACAGTTTTTTTTCAGAGAAACCGGTCATTACCGATATTCTGTGGCTGCTGATGTTGATGAACTATTCTATGAAAACCAATTCTACATGAAGACCTACATGATAGGACTTTCCCTTTCTACTTACCTTATGGGATCGCATGCACAATATGTAACGTTTTTTGAAAAAGCCTTACAAGCATTTCCAAAAGGTAAGAGATTTCTTGAAGTTGGTCCGGGACATGGTGTATATTTTATCAAGGCAATTCAGCAGACCGATTATAAACAATATCTCGGTATTGATATTTCTGAAAAGGCTGTAGAATTATGTTATGAGATGGTAAAACGAAGACTGTCTGAAACCGTTTTGGATAAAATAGCTGTTGAAAAAAAAGATTTTTTCGCCCTTGATGAAAAGGATACCTTTGATGCTGTAGTTATAGGTGAAGTATTAGAGCATGTGGAGCATCCGGAAGCATTTCTTCACAAAGTTTATGATATTACCACAGATAAGAGCTTTATTTACCTTACAACAGTTGTCAACTGTCCGCAAAAGGATCACATTTTTCTATTTCATAGCGTAGATGAAATAGAAAAGCTTTATCATGAGAATGGATTTGAGATTATAGATAGCCTGTACATTCCTACAAATGGCTATTCCATGGAAAAAGCCATAAAGAAAAAAGCTGCAATTAATACGGCTCATGTGCTAAAGAAAATTATCCTATAATTCCTTTGTATTCTTTGGATTTTGGATAATACTTTTCCCTAATCTAGCCATTGACATGTTCAGTAACTCTCCGTATGATTATCATTGCATTACTGTCTACCAAATATATATCCAGTTTTTAAAAACTGTCACGAAAGGGAAACAATAACATGAATAATTATTCTAGTGTAAATGGAAAAATAGAACAAATCCTATCCAATGGATATAAACATTTTATCATATATCCATTTGGTGAAGTTGGAATTTTAGCAAATCAGATTTTAAAACAACGATATGGTATTAGAAATACAATCATTGTTGATAATTATTTGCAAAAATATAATCCGTCATTTAAAAGAATTGAAGAAATTGAAACATTTATTACAAAGGAGTACGCTGTATTGTATACATCAACCAGAAAGGATTTATATGATTTATTGAAAACAAAGAGCTATTTTGACCAAATATTTGTAGTGGCTAATTTGGAAGCCTTAGTAACAGTCGGCTATGAAAATATCGGAAGATTTGTATATGGAGAACTTTTATCCGACCCACTAAGCATGAGTATGATTTCTTCCATTGGTTCTTTTTGCAGTTTTGCTCCTGGGGCATGTGCCGTACCAAATCATCCATTGGAATATGTTACTACCAGCCCGTTTACATATCTTTCTGGAGGTATGTGGAAAAATTTCGGCACTCCTAAGTCTTCTGTAAAGAAATATGAAGAAAAATATAAAAAAAACATTACAATAGGTAACGATGTATGGTTAGGACGAAATGTTACCATTACATCAGGTGTAAGGATTGGAAATGGAGTCATTGCCGGAGCTGGTGCAGTTATCACCAGGGATGTACCAGACTATGCAATTGTAATTGGAGTACCCGCCAAAGTTTTACGATTTCGTTTTTCTGATAAGCAGATTGAAGCGTTAAATAAAATCAAGTGGTGGGATTGGTCTGTAGAGACAATTGCAGAACGGCATGGAGATTTTAAAAATATTGATTTATTTATATCAAAATATAATCCTGATTAGCCTCCTGCGAACACAAGCTTCCTTTGGTAATCCCCATGACAAATGATTAATGTGAAAAATATTTATTCCGAGAGGAAAAGACGAGGCGTAGAACTCCTACACCGGATGCTTTCGCCCACCGTAGTCTGATTTTTCAGCTTTTCCAAAACCGACTTTTTCTATTGCATTTATGGTACAATGAAAAATATACCATTTTGACAGATTGTAAATGGTATGGCAATCGGTTTATAAAGTTTTTTATCATTTTACGTTATTAGGAGAAAAAAATAGTATATTTAGATTATTTTTGCGTAAAAACTATGTTTTTTTGAGCTATCTAATACAGAAATCACGATTGACATATACTGCTACGAATGTTATAATACAAAAAAGCAGAAGAAAGTTCTTTATAATCTAAATTAATCTAAAAATCAGATACAAGGTAGTCAACTGCAGTCCGGGGATAGCATCGGCGCAGTATGAAAGGTTCAGAACGATTCCTGCTTTCTTTCACAGTAAATTTGGGCAGGATATCTGACAGTGGAGATAGGATACTCCTGCTGCATCACGACTTCCAGGGAGAAGCCCTGCTTTGACAGGGGGGCTTTTTGTCCTGAGTGGGTATGACAGGAGGATTTTATGGGAAAAAAAATAAACAGAAAATATAAGGATACGATATTTCGAATGCTGTTCGGCGACAAAAGAGAGCTTTTGGCATTATATAATGCGATTCATGGAACGGATTATACGGATCCGGAGGCACTGGAGATTGTCACACTTAAAAATGCGATCTATATGGGGATGAAAAATGATATAGCATATGTGTTGGACATGCGGCTGTCGCTGGTAGAGCATCAGTCTACGGTGAATTATAATATGCCACTACGCATGCTTTTATACATCGGTGACCTGTATAAAAAGCTTTTCAGAAAGCGGAATCTGTATGCGAAAAGGCGGATCAGTCTGCCAATGCCGGAGTTCTTCGTTTTTTATAACGGAGTGGAGGATCAGCCGGAGCGACTGACCATGAGACTTTCGGATGCATATACCCATGCGGGGGCAGATGTAAATTTAGAGTTGGTGGTCGTACAGCTAAACATCAATCCGGGCTATAATGAGGAATTAAAGAAAAAATGTCCTGCCCTGACGGGCTATGCGTATTTTGTCAGCAGGGTGCGGGAATACAGGGAAAGGATGGAACTGGAGGAGGCCATAGAATTGGCGGTGGATGATTGTATCGAACATGATATATTGAAGGAGTTCATGCTAAAGAACGGTGAGGAGGTCAAAAAGATGGGAATCAGTATATATCACTATGACAGGGAAGAACATATGCGGATCATGGAGGAGGAAGCCAGGGAGGATGGCATGGAGCAGGG
>JAFVAA010000875.1 GCA_017476305.1 Lachnospiraceae bacterium | reverse complement strand
TAAAAATACAAAAAGGAAAAATACTATGTGAATCCCAAACAGCAATAACTGGTATGGCTTTTAGGATTGACGAATCCCAATCATTAGAAGCATCCGGCTCTTTCCATTTCTATATTCCCCGACTGCGTCCTTAAGAGCCGGAAATCTCTTTGGCTCCGAAAAATCATTGTGCCTCACGTATCCCCCGTTCTCTTTCGTAATGCACATCGTATGAATCATTGCACGGATAGAGCGGGCATCATTATATGCCATAAAAAGAAATGCATCATTTTCCTCTGCAAATTTTTCTACCGTATCTGTGTCACATAACCGGTTCCACTCTCCAAAACGGCAGCTTGTCACCCAATATCCAAGTAAGCAGAAAAAACGGAGCAGTGCATAGGGCGAAGTTCCAAAGGCACCTCCGCAGGTGATTCCTCTCTTTTCAAAAAAACACAGAAGCTGTGGGAAATCCATTTCCCTGTGCATTCCTGTTTCCTCCGAAAAAATCATCTCACTTTCTGATATCCCGGAATTTTTCTGCAGAAAATGCAGGGCATTATATACAGCTATTACTTCACAGCTGTTATAATCTGCCAGATATCTCGTCCCATATGCAAACCCGGATAATTCCTTCTGCCGCTCGATATAACCGCCCTTTTCCTGCTCACTCTGCGACAGCCGGTATTTCTCCCATGCCTCCATATTCCTCTGCAGATGCAGCATCCTCTTTGGAACCGGAAAAAAAGAAAAACACCGGTAAAACAGTAACACAAATGCGTCCTTTATCCTATCTGACAGTTTATATTTTTTCTCTTTCCCGGTCATAAACAGTAATCCCCCTGCACTCCCCATATCATGGTTAATCTGTCATGCGACAGCAGTAAGCAGTGCTTATACCACAGCCTCCACTAAAATTTTATCCTTTACCGGAATCTCTTTTACCCCGACTTCCTTTTTCTGATTAAAATTATAACTTAGCATATATCCCTTTTCCAGATGAAAGTATTCCAAATATTCGGAAAGCTGTTCTTCACCGCGCTCTTTATAAGCATTTCCCCTCCAGATTTTCAGTTCCACCACAAACCGTTCTCCTAAATAATCAATGACAACATCCATCCTTCTATTGTTTCTGGTGCGGGCTTCCACATAATAATTTCCGGTCCCATTGATAATCGGACGAAGATAGAGTAAAAACCGCCTTCTCCCTTCTTCCTCATCAAAAGTCTCCTCCACATCCCCATATAAATCATGGAAACTCACGACAAAACGTTCTAAAACCTTATCCATACGAAGATGACCATTTTCGATGAACAGCTCCCTGTCACGGGAACCGGCTTTATAGATTGGATCAAACTTTATCTCACGTTCTCCTAAAAAATAATTATATAGTCTTGTTTCAAAAATTCGATTTGCTATCGAGATTTTTCCACCATTCACATGAATAAAACCATACATGCGGGCATCATTTACCGCAAGCTTATCCGGTTCAAAGGAAACCGCATCTCCATTAAATAAAATTTTCTTTAAAACAGAACAAAGTTCATCATTATCATAGAGCTTCCCCATAAGAGAGCCAAACAAAGTATTCTCCTCAAATAGAAGCCTTCTTACTGCCTCGCAAACTCCCTCCGCAGTCCAGGTCTCTTTCCACCCTTTAAATCGTTCCGTCTCCACTAACTCCTTATCAAGCATCTGGCAAATGCGGCACACTAAAAACGGATATCCACCTGTATAATCACGAATCTCCTGTGCCATCCGCTCTACATCCATCCCTGTATGGTGTTCCTCCTCATATTCTGAAAGCATTCCGGCAATCCCATCCACGGAAAAACTCATATCCAACGTAAAATCTACCGCTATATTCCAAGGACTGTTGACCTTATGTGCCTCTTCCGGTCTGATTTTTCGTTTCAGATTTTTCACATCAGTTACTCCGGCTAAGATGACGGATTGAAATATTTTATACGCTTTATTTTTTTTATGCTCCAGATACTGGAGTCTGAGCTGTGCCAAAAAGTCTAAAAACACCTGATTATTCGTTGCACTGTCCACCTCATCGATAAACATTACCACAGGTTTTTCCGACTCCATGCACCAGTCAGATAATGCGAAAAACAATTCATTTAAATCAGCCTTATCTTCCTTTCTCTCCACAAACTCCTTTAACTGCGCTAAAATATTCTCCGGCATCGTGACCTCGTGCTGCTTTCTGACCAAAATACGGGAAAATGTCTGCACAAAAGCCTCTTCTGTCCGAAATCCCGCACTTCCAATTGCCTGAAAATCCAGACTGAGAACCTCATACTCTCCCTCTAAATATCTCTGCAGCATATAAAGAGTCGTGGTTTTTCCATACTGTCTGCCCCGGTTGATCGTAAAATACTGCCCATCCTCTATCATTTCCCGAAGAACCCTCAAACGTTCAGAAATATCCACCATATAATCATCCTCCGGTACGCAAAGTCCCGTCGTATTAAATCTTTTCATCTAAACCCTCCATGTGAATGTGTCAAACACCACCAGCATATACAGCTCACAAATCTATATATATACTCACGAACGAAATGTATTCCATTTCGTTCGTGAGCCAGTGCCAGCCACATGCCGCAAAGCGGCTAACTTCCTCAAAAGTACCAAAGGTACATTGTGGCTGGTCGCATCAACTTATACTCAGTAAAAGAATTTAATTCCGTTACTAAGTATAACACATTTTCCTGCATTTCACTATAGCCATTTTCCATCTTTTCCATGTGCAACTAAGCCCTCCCCGTAATCCTCATATAGATTTCCTCCAGACTTCCTGCCACACGCACTGCTTCCTCACAGGGCTTTTCCCCGCTGATAATCCGAAAATGCACACCGCCTTTATAGCGTTTCATCATGCTGACAGGATAGGTATTCATGATTTTCTGTATTTTTTCGATATCATGAAGGTCACACTCCCATACATTATTTTCTGCCCGTTCCATCACCTTCTCCATGGATTCTGACAGCTTCACACTTCCCTTATGGAGAATGACCACCTGATCTGCTATATCCTCTACATCCGAGACAATATGTGTGGCAAAAATAATTATTTTCCTTTCCGAAAGTTTCATCAGAAGATTTTTAAACCGCATGCGCTCATTCGGATCCAGCCCCACCGTCGGCTCATCTAAAAGGAGAATTTCCGGATCATTTAAAAGCGCCCCTGCAATACTGATCCTTTCTTTCATTACTCCGGAAAGCTTCTTCACCTTCTTATCCTTTTCCTCCCACAAATGCACCTGCTCTAAAGCCCCCTTTATC
>JAFVAA010000874.1 GCA_017476305.1 Lachnospiraceae bacterium | reverse complement strand
TATATAATTCCCTTCTACGATGGAATCCCTCAGACGATCCATCTGAAAAATCCGTTCTTTAACTGTCACTCCCTGTTTTTCGGTAAAAGCATCTCTCCATTTGTACGGATCACATCCCGATACCAGTATGCAGAATCTTTCATCGTCCGCTCCAACGTCCGGTAATCCACAAAGATCAGGCCAAAGCGTTTGTCATGCCCATAAGCCCATTCCAGGTTATCCATCACCGACCATACCGTATAGCCGAGAACCGGAATCCCCTCCTTGACTGCCCTGTGGAGTTCCAGAATATACTGATGCAAAAAATCAATCCTCTGATAATCATGTACATGCCCATCCAATGATATCCAGTCCATGGCTGCCATGCCATTTTCCGTGACAAGCACCGGTACATGATACCTTTCGTATAAAAATTTCGGGGACCAGTACAGCACCTCCGGCGTAACAGGCCATCCGAGCATGGTATAGGGGCTTCCCTGATAGGAATACTCCTGATATCCATCTGCCGGCGTCCCATAGGAGACCGTGCCATTATACGCATTGAACCCATAAAAATCGAGCGGCCGGGATATGGACTCCAGATCCTCTTTTTTTATATATTTCATGGCTTCCGGATACAGCCTGTATGCCTCCTTTGGATAATCCCCCAAAAATACGGGATCGGCCCACCATGCATTCGACATCGTGAACATATTCGGATCGAACCCAAAGCTTTTCGCTCTGGCAGCTTCTATGCTTTCTGCAGAATCCTCCTCCGGCAGATAGACATCTCCTGTCGGTGCCATGCCGATCTTCGGTGGTTTTTTCGCAATTTCACGCAGCACCCTTACCGCTTCTCCGTGAGCCAGCAGCACATGATGCGAGTACCGGATCAACTGCTCCGGTCCATATTTTTTGAAAGGGGGATGTGCACCAACACAGTATCCCAGGCCAAAGAACATCTGAGGCTCATTGATCGTAAGCCAGTACTCCACCCGGTCAGATAAAGCATCCGCCACTACTTTCGTATACTCTGCGAACCACTCTATGATCTCCCTGTTCTCCCATCCTCCTTTTTTCTGCAGAGCCATAGGCAGATCCCAATGATACAGCGTGACCATTGGCCGGATTCCTGCGTTTATCAGCTCGTCCACCAGATCAGAATAATACTTTAGACCTGTCTCATTTACTCTCCCGGTTCCATCCGGCAGGACTCTGGACCAGCTGATGGAGAACCGGTAAGTTTTTAGTCCGATTTCTTTCATCAGTGCCACATCCTCTTTCATATGGTGGTACTGATCTGCTGTCACATCTCCGTTCTCTCCATGTGCGATCGCCTTTCTACCCATGACATCCCAGATGGACGGTCCCTTTCCATCCGCATCAAATCCTCCCTCTATCTGAAAGGCAGAAGAAGCCGCACCCCATAAAAAATTTTCTGGAAAACTCATGTTCACTTCCTCCTTTTTCGTTTCTGAACCTATCATAAACTAGTAAAAAAAGAAAACCAATGACCATAGAAATCAAAGTAAATTGACATTTTTTAATCTCTCATATATACTATTATCAACATCCAATTTTTCCCAAATCAGGAGGCAGGTATGAAAAATAAAGCTATAGTCATGGAGCATTTAATGAGCTATACTCCACAGGAATCCGTTTATAAAAAGCTCTATGAATTAAGGGATTCCCCAAAAGAAAGACAGGATTATCTGGCATCGATTACAGAATATGCCAAAGAACAGAATTTATTTATACCCGAAATTGTAGACCTCTCAGAAAGTCTGTCAGAAAATAAGATACCTTCCTGGCTGCACATCACAAAATCCAACCATGTTTTTTTGTTAAAATACTTCCGTTACACGCCGGTATTTTTTCATGAGCAGGATTATTTTGAAATTTTTTATGTCTTATCCGGAACCTGCCATCATCTGTTAGAAAATACGGAACGGAAATTGCAGAAAGGGGATTTCTGCTTTGTCCCACCTTTTAAGATGCACTCCCTTTCTGTCTTTGATGACAGTATCGTCATCAGTATTTTTATCAGACGGGATACCTTTGATGATATCTTTTTTAATACCATCCGCTCCTACAGCATCCTCTCCCGCTTTTTTATGAGCGGTCTTTACAGCAAGGAACCTGCGAAACGGCTTGTATTTTCAACCCAGAATGACACAGAAATCGAAGACCTGATTCTAGATATGTATTTAGAAACGATATCTGGAGACGAATATAGCAGCCGCCTGCTCTGCAACATGGCTCCCATCCTGTTCACGAAAATACTGCGCAAATACAATAAAACCGCTGTTATAGATGCAGACACGGAAAAATCCTCTTCCAACCAGATCGCATTACAAATCCTAAGCTATATCAATGATCACTTTCGGGATATTTCTCTGGAAGAGACCGCCATTCATTTTAACTACTCCGTCCCGCACTGTTCCAAGCTGATCCGCCAGGAAACCGGCACCAGTTTCCGGACCATCCTTCGGAAGATCCGTATCAACCGTGCCGTTTCCCTGCTCGAAAATACTACTAGCAGCATAGCGGAGATCGGGTATTCTGTTGGATATGAAAATACAGAATCCTTTATACGGGCATTTGAAAAAGTGCATGGACAGTCTCCTTCTGCTTTCCGTAAGAAATCAGCCATATCCTAATGCATGCGGATAACTTTTCCGATCCAGAAATCCCAGAATGATTTGCAGGATTTCGGATGGCTTCCGCAGCTTCACAGCATTTCAAACTTCATGACACTCTCAGACAGGTTTGTCGTCACTTCATTATTTTCCTCTACTGCAGCACTGATTCCCTGAAACTCCTCCACGATTTCCGTAGAATTTTCCGCACTCATAGTAACTGCCTCGGAACTCTCATGAACCGAGTCGATGATGGCATTAACAGAAACAGAAACTTCTCCCACTACCTTATTGAGTCCATCCGCACTTTTTGTAAAGTCTGCCAAAAGCCCTGTAATAATTTCCGCTGTTTTCTCATATTTCTTTCCTGTATCTACAAATGCATCATAATCGGATAAAACGACATCACCTATAAAACGAACGACCTGCATCGCATTCTCCGAAAGCTCCATCACCGCATTCGTGACCTCTCCGCTGATATTCTGAATGATTCCAGCCGTCTGTCTGCTGTTTTCCGCCAGTGCACTGATTTCCTGGGCGACCACAGCAAACCCTCTGCCTGCTTCCCCTGCTCTTGCCGCCTCTATGGATGCATTGAGCGCCAGAAGGTTCGTCTGACCGGCCACGTCCAGAATATCATTGGTCAGCTCATTGATTTTTTCCACTTTCTGGCTGTTTTTTACAGATTCCTGAAGAAGAGCCTGTAAGTTCTCAATTTTTGTTCCGGTATTTTCTTTTTTCTGCATTGCGGACTGCTTGATCACATCGGCTTCCCCCCTGATCTCTCCGGCTTTTTGCAGCCCTGTATCCGCAATATCATGGATATCATCGGATGCTTTTTTTACATTGTCGATATCTCCACGAATCGCCTCTGATATCTCAGAAACATTTAACATATTCGCAGAAAGCTCCTCTAATGCCGCAGAAGTATTCGTCACATTATCCCCTGCCAGTGTAATCTTCTCCGTAATCTCATCCGATGACCTGTCCAATATCCCGATTCCTGATTTTACATCCTTCATGATGAGCTGTAACGTTTCTATAAAACGATTCACTCCATTTTTGATAAAACTTAGCTCTGACTCTGTCTTTGTTTCTATGCGCGCAGTCAGATCACCATGATTGCTTTCTATCTTTTCAATCATCTCATCGACTTCTTCTGCAATGGATTTGATTTTTTTGACGATCTGAAAATGACAGATCACAAAATTTAT
>JAFVAA010000083.1 GCA_017476305.1 Lachnospiraceae bacterium | reverse complement strand
TCAATTCCGATCTCTCCAAACTCATTTTCAATCAGGACCAGTTTCTCACCGGAAAAAGCCTCTGCAATCAGCTTTTTGATCAATGTCGTCTTTCCTGCTCCTAAAAAACCTGAAATAATATCAATCTTTGCCATGCTTCTTTCACCATACCTTTCTATAAATAAAATCAGTACACGCAATAACAAAATGCATTTCCATCCGCTGTTGCGTATCGCTGCCAAAAAAATCCGGCAGCTGGAAATAAATAACATAATCTCCTCTATTCCATTATACCAAAGCTGTCAAGTATGTTTCGAAAACTCATACATCGCAATACTGGCTGCAATCGGCAGATTCAGGCTGTCTATGCGGTCTGCATGTGGAATGATCACACTCGTTCCCACTTTTAAAAACTCCTCCGGAAGCCCTGTCGCTTCATTTCCAAAAATCAGGGAAAACCAGTCAGCAGGCTCCACATCATACAGTCTTTTTTTCGCCTGCAGCATGAAAGGGTACAGCTCTCTTTCTTTAAATCTTCCCAAATATTCCGAAAAAGAATCAAAATATTCAAAATCCACAGAAAAAATCGCCCCCATCGATGCCCGGACCACTTTTGGCGAAAACGCATCTACTGCCGGACGGATCACTGCCATCTGACCAAATCCAAACCCCAGTGCACTCCGCATGATGGTCCCCAGATTTCCCGCATTTGACGGATTCACCAAAACAATATGGGAACACTGCCCGGATAAATGACCTGCATACTTCCGAAATTCTCCTATGACATAGCAGTTCTCCTTTTCCGAAAGAACATGAAAAATTTTATCTGTAAAGAGCAATTCAATCCCTGCTTCCATACAAATTGCCCGCAAATGCGCGAGCGTATCTCCATCCTTCATCTCAGAATGAACAAATACTCTGGTGGCATTTTCTTTTTTATACTTTAAAAGCTCAAAGGTAAGAGTAATTCCCAGAGAATAAGAAACCTCACTATCCTTCCTGTAACGTTTATATCCAGCCATGTCTTCCTCCCGTCTCCCTGCTGTTTTCCATGAAATGATAAAAGAGGGATGCCCATCCCTCTTATTGCCATCACATGCCTTTTCCATCCTATACTTTTTTTTGCAGTAAAAAATTTCCACACGTCAATCACACCATTTGCCGGTATATCCTGATGAAGCATTTGGTTTTCCATGAAACAAATGAATTTTTTCTTTTTTCTATTCCCGTATGTACACATCCACCGACATATTCCCGGCAGTGCTGGAAAACGGAATACTGAACATCTGTGGCACATCCGCCTTATAATCTGCACCGGTAAAATATGTCGGCGGAGTAATATCAATCAGGATCTCGCTATTGGCGAATACCGTAGCCGCATTTCCTGCTACCATATTTCCGAGCTCGGAAATCGCACTTTGACCCATCGCATCAATCTCTGTCACAGGCGACATAATCATCTTCGAAACAATCTCCAATGCCATCTGATGATCTATATTTAAAAGCACTTCTCCTTCCAGCTGCCCTACTAATCCCAATCGGATCAATGACGCTGTCTCCCCATATACACCATTCGTCATTCCCGGTTTTCCTATTTTTAAATCTATCATACACATATCCTTCATAATCTTGCAAATAGATATAATAAACGGGTTTACATGCTCCGCTTTCACGAAATCACCTTCCCTTCATCGAACAGTAACCTATCCTCGAAATCATCAAAAAAAATAAAGTGTCACTCCTTTAGTATAACAAAAATTTCGCTTTCTGTCTATGCTAAACGTGAAAGATTTTCCAAAAAGATTTACTGATCTCTATCTCATTTTCTCCCAGCCACCTGGAATATTTTTCCTTGAACATGCGCTCCTGTCTGGCAGCAATGATCTCTTCCTTTTTCTCATATGTCGCATCTGCATCCTTTTCATTGGCACAGTACAGAATATAGTACCCGTTTGAGGTTTCAATGAGCGTACTAAGCTCACCGGTCTTTAGTCCCATCGCTGCAGATACCACCTCCCCGGGAAGCGAGGTTTCATTTCCTCCCATGATGATCTCCGTCTGAGCAGCATCTGATTTTTTTTCTGCCAGTTCAGAAAAATGATCCGTCTTTCTGGCTTCTGCCAAAAGCTTATTTGCCCGCTTCTCCACAGCCTTCTTTTCCTTTTTGCTCAAAACAATTTCAGCACCATCATCTCCTGTTCTGCCCGTCCCCAGGAAAATATACTGAATCTGCGCCTGTCTTGCCTCCTCATCAGACACATCCACATCAGCGTCATCCGTAGCAATATAAAACATTTTATTTGCTAAAAGGT
>JAFVAA010000873.1 GCA_017476305.1 Lachnospiraceae bacterium | reverse complement strand
TAATGACATCCTGAACAACCGGCTGTCAGAACCGGATGAATATGAAGATGTTTTGAACCGCAGTCTGGATAGTACCACAAATATCTCGAATGGGGCAAATATCGTGGTCAGCTTTGGCGACCTGATCTGCCAGCAGTTCAGCATAGGCTCGACAGCAACCAAGGCGTTTCTGTCCGGAAGCGGCTCCGTTCTCTGTGGTATCGGACTGGGGATGGCTGCCATAGACTATGTGAAAAAGACCGTTGGCGGTGGACAGTCGGATAAAGAATATTTCTTAAACGCATGGCCGGAACTGCTCCTGACCGCTTCATCGATTCCGTCATCCTTAGGTCCAGTCGCAGGATTTTTAAGCGGTTCGGGAGCTGCCACGACTGCGGCAGCGGCAGCCGGCACCACCCTCACGCCATGGCTGGTAGCGATTGCGGCAGTAGCGGTGTTTGTAAAATCCCAGACTGTGGATAAGGAAGAGCCTCCGAAGATCCAGCATGCGGAGTTAATGAGCCTGATGCGTGTCTGCGCAGAGGAGACCTGGTTCAATCCGAAGACGGGAAAACTGCATATGTATCTGCCGGAAAAAGCAGTGAACCGTCTGACAGCACTGAAAGAAAGTGATTATGGAACGTATGGATTAGATAAAAGTGCTGTTTCGAAGACACTGTCCCGTTACCGTGAGGATACATGGAAAGCAAACTATGTCCGTCTGGGAGGCAGCAGATATCCGAACTACAGTGGCTGGGCAGAAATCATGGACTATATTACGAAAAAGTATAAAGGGCATTCGGAAAAATGGATAGAGATCTTAGAGAATTATGCGGAATCAAATGCGAATTTTGGATTGTTGTCTTCTACAGAGGCAAATGCCCTGTCATATGCGCTCCTGGGAACCACCGGTGTGGGCGACAGTGAGTTTGGCATTGGAAAGTATGATGAGAATATACACAAACAGTGCCAGAAGTATATCTGTTATGAAATCATGGACGGACTGCAGAACAATAAATTTTTCAAACGGTTTGCCGAAAAATTCATGGATGAGGTCGAGCGGATCAACAGACGGAACTGGCTCAAGCAGAAAAAAGAGCTGAAGCGGGAACTGACCTTTACGCTGGTCGATAAAAAGGGTGTCAAGGTTTCTTTTGACCAGTTCAAGGAGTATCAGGACAAATTCATCTGCTTTAAAACGGCTCCGTCGGATTTTATCCTAAGGGCTCCGTGGCGTGTGAATATGGATTCCTCCACGCTTGCCACCTCCACCTATCTGGGGTATATCGAGATGGGCTGTCATGTAAAACAGATCGGGCAGGATACGAATGCAGATGCCACGCAGGAGCTTCTGGTCTATGATTCGATGGAGGACTGCATACGTGGAGAAACACCGGTCAGCCGGATCTTCTTTACCGGACCTTTGGAATATGGGCAGAAAGAAGTCAAGGTCACTGTGGACGGGACACTGGCACCGCAGACGAAACCTACGGCAACCCCTGCACCGACCGCTCCGGCTGAGACCGGAGATGTGGAGCTGAGTGAAACACTTGTGATATTCCAGGGGCTTTCCGGAAGCAGGACATTGACCTTAAAAGGTGCCGGGAATGGGCGCATTATATGGTCTACAAATGCCGGTGTGATTGTACGTCTGGCAGAAAGTGCAGATGGGAAGTCCTGCACCCTGACTCCGGTCGCCTATGGTTCTGACACGGTTTGGGCGAGCTATGGTGATAAGATCTTTAAATGCATGGTATATGTGGAAAAAGAGGTTCAGTTCGATCAGACTGCCATTACGCTAAAGAAGGGGGAGACCGCAAAACTTTCCGTGATCAATGCGGACAATGCGACTGTAACGAATCTGGATACGACATGGAGCGTTGGAAATGCAGCGGTCGCTTCTCTGAGTGAAAAGACGATGAAGACGGTGGTAATCAAGGCGGAGGGCACCGGTACGACGACCATTACGAAAAAATATACCTATGGGGACGGCAGTGTGAAGATTCTGGAATGCAGGGTGACGGTGGAAGATGCTGTGGCTGCTGATCCGACTGTAAAACCGGCAGATGACAGCTTTGCCGGAGAATACTATGGTACGTATAGTTATACCTCGGGAGGAAAAAATTATACGACAAAAGTCATGGTAAAGGTAAGAAAAGAAAGTGATGGTTCTTACACCTGGGAAGAGGGGAACTGGGTTGAGGATACCAATAGCTATTTTATGGTAGACTGTGGAAAAGCGAGCGTATCAAATGGTGTGCTGACGGGAGTGCATTCCGGTATGATGATCGGTACCTCCAGCATAGAAGTAAGTGGCGGCACATGTAGATATTCTTATACCGTTTTGGCAGAATATGGCGATGACTTCGTTGCAAATGCAACATTATACAGAAAATAGAACGGAATTTCTGGCACTT
>JAFVAA010000872.1 GCA_017476305.1 Lachnospiraceae bacterium | reverse complement strand
CTGTGAAGAATCTCTTTTGCATGCTTTGAATACTCAAAAAGTCCATACCCGTCGCCCCAGCGGTTCGAAGCAAAAAACAGACTCATTGCGAAAAATTCCTCCCCGTCCGGAGCAGGGCCGTTCGCATTTTTCTTTCCATCTGTCCCACAGGACCATGCAAAATACCCCGCATTTTCCCCGTCATGCATCCACATATACGTACACGCCCATTTCCAAAGCTTATCAAATTCCTTTTGCATATCGAGCTGCACGCAAAGCATCATTCCATAGGACATTCCCTCTGTCCGCACATCATGATTCCCGGTATCCTCTATATACGCCATATCCGTTCCCGCCTCATGATAAAAACTTTCCTCTCCAAAGAAGAAAGCCCCGACAATCTGTCTGAGCCTCTCCTCGATTTTCTCCTTACTTTTTCCAATCCACAAAAAGCAATTTGGATACTCTCCTGTTTTAAATGCATTCATTTTTACCTCCATACCGAAGCACTTTTTTTCATAGCGAACTCTGTTCGCTGAAGAACCATGTTCGCTGAGGTACCGCACGAGAAAATGTCTGCATTTTCTCATGTCGGATCATACAAGTTTGTGGCTTCGGCACAAACTTGCTGGTTGAAAAAATGCTCATCAGAGATTTTTTTCAACCTTTTCTCCCTCCAGATTTTTAAACAACGGATTTAAAATGAGCAGACAAAGCACAGCCGGCAGTGTAAAACCAAAAACCAGAAGCACCGGAACGATCCGCTCAAAAAATTTAATAGCAAAATAGTAAATTCCCACCCATATGATCAGCATTTCAAAGGTTTTGCCAAAGTGAAGTATCATCAAAACGAATGAATTTTTCACGGTTTCCCTCCCGGTATTTTTAAAATGGGAAAGCAAAGGAAAGATATAAAGCGTCACGGCAAAACCTAAAATTCCCAAAATAAGTAAAATAACTCTGTATCCATCAGCCTGTGCTGCAGGTAAATTTTTAGCGGACAAAAAACCTGAAATCAAAAGACCTGCAGCACCCAAAATCCCCACCCAGATCCCGGTGGCATGACGGAAATTTTCACGAAAAGAAGCAAAAAAACTTTTCGTGATATTCCCTTCGGTATCACGGACGATATGCAGCAAAACATAGTTCATCGCTGTGAAAGCTGCTCCTGCAGTCACGACAGGCAAACTCATAAGGAGGGTCAAAAGATTCAGCCACATGATCTGGGCTGCTTTTGTTAAAAACTGCATAAACCTGCTATCCAAACGAAATATTTCCATAACCGCCACCTCACTATCTTTTTACCAAAAATGTATCAACTATCAAAGTGTTACGAATTCTGCCAGGCATTTTTTCCCGGTCAAAGCCTCACTCCGGGAATCCGGCTGCGAAAAACCTGCATAAACCGTAAACTCTTTTCCACGAATTGCACGCACTCCATCCTCATCCACGCTGGTAAAAGCACGTTTGTCAATCTCTATATTTACGATTCTGGTTTCCTTTTCTGCAAAACGCTCCCTGCCAAAACCGCAGAGTGCCGGATTTATTATTCCAAAAGAATCATCCTCTGCCTTGATATAGACCTGTAAAACCTCTTCCGTCTCCCGTCCGTTGTTTTTCACGACTGCATG
>JAFVAA010000871.1 GCA_017476305.1 Lachnospiraceae bacterium | reverse complement strand
TACAAGTACAACAGGGACCAGGAAGGGTTCCCGGGAATTGAGGGACCGGTGAGGAAAAGGGGATTAAGATATTTGGAGGAAACAGATGAAGGTAAATATTTATTATGGTGGACGAGGGCTGATTGATGATCCCACGATTTTTGCTATGAACAAGGTGGGAAAGGTATTAGAGGAGCTGAATATTCAGGTCATGCGTTATAATCTTTACGAAGATAAAAGAGGGATTTCCGTCCTTCCGAAAACATTAAAGGAGGCAGATGCTGTGGTGCTGGCAGCTTCTATAGAGTGGATGGGGATAGGAGGACTTTTATGGCAGTTTCTGGATTCCTGCTGGCTGTATGGGGATAAAGAGAAGATCAGCAGGCTTTATATGATGCCGGTCGTGATTTCTACCACCTATGGAGAAAAGGATGCGCAGTTTACGATGGTCCGGGCCTGGGAAATGCTCGGCGGGATTCCATGTGACGGAATTTGTGCTTATATAAATGATTCGGTCAAGTTTGAAACCAGTTCGGATTATTCCTATCTGATCGAGAAAAAGACGGAAAATTTTTATCGGATTTTTTCTAAAAAGATCAGTTCATTTCCTTCCAGTACAAAAGCCGTGAAAGAAAATGTGCTGCGTCCGAAATCTATTACACTGACACCACAGGAAAGCGAGCAGCTCTCCGAGTATGTTTCCAATGACTCCTATGTGAAGAGGCAGAAGGAGGATATCCAGGAGCTGACACAGATGTTTAAACGGATGATGGGGGATGATAAACCGTATTTGGACAAGCTGCAAAAAGCATTTCATGCGGTACCGAATGTGGCGGTTTCTTTTTCCTGGGAATGTACAGAGCTGAAGGAAACGCTGTTCATTCTCGTGGATAATGATAAGCTGGATTGTCATTATGGCGGAGAGCAGAAGGCAGATGCCATGATCAAGTCCGATCAGGCTGTGATGGCAAAGGTGATGAATGGTGAGGAAACGCTTCAGAATGCTTTTATGTCAGGAGAGGTGACGGCAAAAGGGAATTTCAAGCTGTTAAATACCTTTGATTCCCTGTTCAGACTTTGATTTTTATGTATGATGTTCTATGCTCTTTCCAGAACCGCTTTTCAGGTTCCCGAAGGAGCATGTAAAAAAAATTGAGGAGGAAAGAAAGATGACACATAGGAAAGATGACAAATGTATTTTTTGTAAACTGGCGGGGGGAGACATTCCTACGAATCAGATTTACGAAGACGGGGATTTCAAGGTGATTATGGATGCAAATCCAGCCTCTAAAGGGCACTGTATCATTTTACCAAAGACGCACGCGGCAAATATTTTTGAACTGCCGGAGGAATATTGTGAAAAAATCATGCCTGTGGCGAAGAAATGTGCAGCCGTGCTCATGAAAGTGCTTTCCTGCGATGGAATCAACATCTTACAGAACAATGGAGAGGCTGCCGGACAGACGGTGTTCCATCTTCATGTGCATTTGATTCCGCGCTATAAGGACGATAAGGTCCATATCAAGTGGACGGAGCATGAAGCGACGGAGGATCTGAAAGCACTGGCAGAGGAAATCAGAAAAGGCTTTTAAAAGGGAGCTGCCGGTGCATCATTGATTTAATTCATCTAAAGTAAGCTGATACATCGGCAAAAATTCCCT
>JAFVAA010000870.1 GCA_017476305.1 Lachnospiraceae bacterium | reverse complement strand
TATTTTTCTTCTGATTTGAATAATCTTTTCTTGTTCCAAAAGCAGGTTACTGCTATAATAGAATGCATAAAACAGGCAGGGAACAACACGCTCCGTTCCCTGTCACCTTAAACAAGGAGGATACCATGTTTGCAGAAAGACTCAATCTTTTAATCAGGGAATTATCTCTCTCCAATGCCATTCTTGCAGGATATACCGGCATCAACAGGAGCAATATCAGCCGGTTAAGAAGCGGCAAAAAAAATCCCGGCCTTACAGGAAAGACTTCCCTTTACAGCCTGGCTGACGGCATCATCAGGCACTGCTCCGAACACGGATATACAGAAAAACTGTATCAGATGGTCGGTGCAGAGAATGCACTTTCCTCAGAAGAATTGAAGGAATCCGTTGTCCGGTGGCTTTCCGGGGATTCCGGGAACTTGGATTGGAAAGCCGCAAACAAGCTCCGCTGCAAGCATTTCGGTGAGCGTTTATCCCTTTCAATGCAGCTGTCCTCCCTTACCAATGTCATGCTCAGCAGACTGATCGGTGTCAGTCCCTCACTGATCAGCAGATACCGTCTTGGGAATGACATGCCGGTAAAGAACTCGGCACAGGGCTTCTTTCTGACGGACACCCTCTGGCAGTACATCCTGCGGAACGGAAAGACAAAAGAACTTGCAGGATATATGGATTTGGACGGCCTGCCGGATGAGAACCGTTATGCGGAATGGCTGTTAGACATGGAACACTCTGAGCAGAATGACATTCAGAATGTCAAAAAGATTTTACAGATCGTTGAAGTGCCATTGACGGAAGATTCGCTCTCTCTGCCCTCCTATGAGCAGATTTCAGAAACGGAGCAGATAGAAGAACAGGAGAGCTACAGTGGAGCCGAAGGACTGCGTCGTGCAGTGATCCGTTTTTTATGTACTGTGATAGAGAAGCAGGCAAATGAGATCTGCCTTTATTCCGATGAGGGCATGGACTGGATGACCTCTGATCCTGCGTTTCTCCTGAAATGGTCGGCACTGATGGGCGAATGCGTGAAGAGGGGCATCCATATCCGTATCATCCATAACATTGACCGTAATTCAGAGGAAATGATCCATGCGATCAAGGTATGGATGCCTCTCTACCTGTCCGGCATGATCGAACCATACTACTGCCTGACTCCGGGCTTCAACCGTTTTTCCCATACGATGTTCCTGTCCCCGAATATCGCCTGTATCACCGGTTTTCATGTGAAAGGCTCAGAGAAGCATGGAATATACCACTACGACACGGCACAACCGAAACTTACAAGTTTCTGCCTGGAATTTCAAGACCTTTTCAAAGATGCAAAGCACCTGATGACATTTTCAAAATCAAAGACACAGGAGCAGAACGCACAGGAAATTTCCGAATACCAGTTTCGGAATACAAAGATCATGGTATGCGACGAGTATGTGAACATCACGCATGCACTGAACCCTTCCCTGACATTCCGCTTTCTGCATCCCATGATGTGCCGTGCGTTTCAGGCATATGCCAGATATTTGAAGGAGGATGGGAAGAAGACCGAATAGCTGTACCTTTGCCTTTTTCCAGCAAAACCAGATACACATCCCCCACGATTTCTTCTGCATCCTCCATATTATGGAGGATGCCCATAGCAGTATAAAGAAGCTTGCGGTATGACACTTCATAAAACTCCCGAATCCCTATATTTTTTTCTGATTCGATGTGCCAAAAATCTGCAAATTAAACATGCAGAACACGACATGTTTCGACAAAAAGGAGGATCTTATGCCAAAACGTACCCCTGATACCGGAAAACAGAACCTGATCGCTGAGCGTCTGGTCGAACTCCGAAAGATCCACAACCTATCCCAGCGCGGCCTGGCGCACCAGCTCCAGCTCGCGGGCTATGATATGGACAAAAATGCCATCACACGCATAGAGAACAACAGGAGATATGTCACAGATATCGAGTTAAAAGCACTCGCTTCTGTCTTCCATACGACCTACGACTATCTGATCGATGGCAGAGAATGAAAAACTGATACGTTTCCAGTTCCGTACCATGTTCCGGGAAAAAGTCATACTTTTCCAGTTTATTATAATATTCCCCGTCATCTTCTGAGTCTCCTGTACCATAATGCAGCGTGATCCACCGGATTTTTGCTATATCGCCTCCCAATCTCTCCGGAAATTCGAGTTTCACTTCTACCAGACACGGAATTTTCTGCTGCAGATTTTTCTGTAACTGACCGACCTGCACCCGGTTTTCCTTTCACCCGATCGTGTCAAGTATGTGACACCTAAATTGTGATTTTTATTCTGAAATAGAATTGATTGGATAGATTAGTGCTGTTGCACCTTTTTAGAAAAGGGTGTCATGCCGATAGATAGACACAACACCCGGATAGATAACATGATTCTTATTTGCTTAATTTTTCTTTATACATAGCTCTGTCGCTATCTGGTACTTTCAAGGCATTCATAGCCTGTGTAGCATTCATATCAGAAGTTTCCATCAAATTTTTGATAGAAGATAAAATTCCCTCCATCAAGCCCTGTGCCTTTCCTTTTTCAAGATT
>JAFVAA010000869.1 GCA_017476305.1 Lachnospiraceae bacterium | reverse complement strand
TTTTATTTAGCATTCTTCCGATTTCTTCCTCTGTCTTTACCTTCATTGGAATCTTCAGAACAGTAAATGCCGGCTCCTCAAAAAATAAAAAGTTAAGTACAGATTTCTTCTTTAACTCGACTCCCCATGTACTTTCATCATAATGCGAAATTCCCACAATTTCAGCTTTTGGAATATACTTTTTTATAAGATGCACCTTTCGTTTTATCTCCTCCGTGTCCCAGTTCTGTTCCAAAACCATGAGAAGAATCTGCGCGGCACTCTGATACTCTGAAAGAGAAGCCACTTCTTTTAATAAATTTTCAAAACTCCCATCTGAAAAATCGGTAATATGATAATTTTTTTGAACCATAAATATTCTCCCTTTCAAAGTAAACCCACATGTCAGTCTTCTGACACCACCATAAATGAAAGCGGGTTTACTTTTCACCCTCCGGCAGATGCACACCGACTTCGAGCAATAATTCCTTTTCCAATTCCTCTTTCCTTTATTCCTCACTATCCTCTTCTGCTCTTTCTAAAAGCCTGTCTAAAGAATGATCCTTCTCCTCATCTAATCTCACAGCCGGACTTTCTGTAGAATCTTCTTCTGCAAAGCTTTCCTCTGCAAAATTTCTTTCTACGGAATTTCCTTCTACAGAATTTCTTTCTACAGAATTTCTTTCTGTGGAATCTCCTTCGCTGGAATTTTCTGTATTTTCTTCTGAAGCCTCTTCTATAACTCCAGCACTATCCTCCGGCACAGCCTCTCTCACCTTTGCTATGCTCGCAATCTGGATTTTATTTTTATTTTCCTCAGAGTCTAAATCCATCAGCTTCACACCGGAAGTAATCCTGCCGACTTTAGAAATCTCAGAAACCTTTAACTGAATAATGATTCCCTCTGTCGTAATCATCATAATTTCATTGTGCTCCTCCACTGCCTTTGCACCAATGACATCTCCGGTCTTTTCCGTGATTTTATAGCACTTCACACCCTTGCCGCCACGATGCTGCAGCGTAAACTCAGAAATCGCAGTACGCTTGCCCATCCCATTTTCCGATACGATGAGCATATCCTCTCCCTGCGTATTTAACTGCATTGCCACTACTTCATCATCATACGTCAGGTTCATACCAATGACACCGATTGAAGTTCTTCCTGTCGGACGCACATCATTTTCACTGAACTTGATACACTGTCCATGCTTCGTGACCAGAATAATTTCCTTCTCACTATTCGTCACTTTCACCTCAATCAGTTCATCATCCTCCCTCAGACTGATTGCCTGAAGCCCGGACTTTCTGATATTTTCATAGTCCATGACCTGTGTTTTTTTCACGATTCCGTTTTTCGTCGCCATAAAAAGATATTTTCCCTCTTCATATTCACGGATTGGAATGACTGCTGTAATCTTTTCCTCAGGCAAAAGCTGTAAAAGATTTACGATAGCAAGTCCTCTCGCCATCCTGCCGGATTCCGGAATCTCATAAGCCTTCAGCCTGTATACACGCCCCTTATTTGTGAAAAACATGATATAATGGTGCGTCGTAGACATGAAAAGCTCTTCGATATAGTCATTTTCAATGGTCTGCATTCCTTTGATGCCTTTACCGCCACGATGCTGACTTTTGAAATTCTCCATCGTCATTCGCTTGATATAACCAAGCTTTGTCATCGTAATCACGGTATTTTCCAGCGGAATCATATCTTCCATCGAAATATTGAACTCATCATATCCAATCGTAGTACGTCTCTCATCTCCATACTTATCACGAATCTCTAAAATTTCCTTTTTTACTACTCCGAGTAAAAGCTTTCGGTCTGCGAGAATTGCCTTAAATTCCGCAATCTTTTTCTGAAGCTCTGCGTACTCCCCTTCGATTTTCTCGCGCTCCAAACCGGTCAGCGCACGCAGACGCATCTCTACGATCGCATTGGACTGTGCCTCCGTCAGTTCGAAACGGGCGCTTAACTTTTCCTTCGCTTCATTTGTCGTCTTCGAACCGCGAATAATCGTAATGACCTCATCAATATTATCCAGGGCAACGAGCAACCCCTGTAAAATGTGGGCTCTCTCCTCTGCCTTATTTAAATCATATTTAATTCTTCTGGTAACGACCTCTGCCTGATGCTTCAGATAATACTTTAGCATCTGCAGAATGTTCATGACCACAGGCTCATTATTTACGAGAGCAAGCATGATAACACCAAAGGTATCATGCATCTGCGTATGCTTATAGAGCTGATTTAATACAATATTCGGATTCACATCTCTCCTGAGCTCAATGCAGACACGCGTACCCTCCCTATTTGTTTCATCCCTGAGATCCGTAATTCCGTCTATCTTTTTATCCCTGTGGAGCTCTGAAATTTTCTCAATCAGTCTCGCTTTATTTACCATATAAGGAAGCTCTGTCACGACGATACGGTTCTTTCCGTTTTCCATCGGTTCAATGTCCGTAATCGCACGCACACGGATTTTTCCGCGTCCGGTCCGGTATGCTTCCTCGATTCCTCTGGTTCCTAAAATCTTCGCACCCGTCGGAAAATCAGGTCCTTTGATGATTTCCAAAATATCCTCAATCGTCGTTTCTTTTCCATCACATACATCATCAATGATTTTCACCACACCATTGATGACCTCTCTTAAATTATGCGGTGGAATATTTGTCGCCATAC
>JAFVAA010000868.1 GCA_017476305.1 Lachnospiraceae bacterium | reverse complement strand
TTTATCCGCTTCCAAAGAGAGTTCATATAACGACTGATCATTTGATTTTTAGGTTCACAAATATCATACACGGAACACTTAGGACATCTTTTCATATACTTTGCCTGTTCCAAAATTGGATTCTCTATGAATTCTGATAATTCCCTTATTTTACTTTTCGTTAATATCCGTAAATCATCTTCAAATTCAATTTGAACACGTTCTCTGGCTGAAGTATAATAAATATAACCATGCGGAAGACTTATCCCATACATTTCTTCCATACAAAGGGCTTGTGCCATAAGTTGAACATTATACTCTTGCTTATTTCTTTTTCTTCCATGCTTATACTCAATAGGAAATGGTATATATTTATCCTCTAAAAAGTCAATATATACCCCGTCAGATGCTTTATGAAATTCAACATTATCGCATATTCCTCTGAGATTATATTTATTAGAATAAATCCGAAGTCCAGTTTATTCTTAATCGTACTCTCCCTACTCCACCTCATACATTCCCCTAAGCTTTCCCACCAGTCCCCTCATCTCCTCCACAGCAAACTCTGGTGCCAAAATCTCCACACCATCCCCTAGTCCTGCTATCCATCCTAAAAACTGTGGACTTACAGCGACTTCTACTACTGTCTTGAAATATTCTGCGTCCATTTTTATAATCGGAATATCCTTTCCGAAGCGATCAATCATAACACCTACCAGATTATTTTTCACATTTTATTTCTAAAAATCATGAGCTGTATCCACAATGAATAGGTAAAATATCCCTATTTTTAATTTTTTTGTGGATAACTTTATTTACTTTTTCCTTGTCAGGCACCACCACCTTTGCTATAATGTTCTTAGCTTAGGACTGATTCGCTCAGCTCCTGATCTGTATCTTCTGACGTGTTTCTAAACAGCCCTGTAATGCTATTTAAAAGGTCAGAAGATATTTTTTCGTGCGTCTTTATGATTTCATTTTTCTTTAAATAAAAATATTCATACAGCTGCTTTATAAAATCTGCAATCTGCGCCATCAGATAATGGTTCTTCTGTGCATTTTCATTCCAGCTGCACATATGCTCTATGTCGCCGTTCCAGTTTTTCTGCCGGTTAAAGCCCTGGTTCTCTATTTTCCAGCGTCCCCTTCCTGTATCTGCCATTTTTTTCGCATTTTTATCCGTGATCACTATGTCGGTGATCCATGCAAAATCTGTCTGTACTGCTTCGCCATCCTCAATGCGTGTTTCTGTATATTTCAATACATTCACATCCCTGTCCTGAAAAATCACCTGATTGATATACTCACAGCTATCGGATGTATTTTTCTCTGGTATCGCCTGATATTCTTTTTCTATGTTTGGCGCACAGCCTTCTTTATAACGGATGAGATAGGACCAGCCATTTTCATCACAGATATCCAGAACAGGCGTGGATACATAAAGCCCATCCATCAACAGGCAGATCGGCAGCCTTGGAAAATCCTGTTTCAGCCTCCCTGCCAGTCTCTTAAAAGCCTTGCTCTCATAGTCCTGTTTCATTTTCTCGTCTGTATTGTCATAATAACCATCCGGATTCTCGATCGGCTCTGTTTCTATGCTGCACACCAGATCATTTCCGAACCATATCTTTGCCTCTAACACACTGTTATGATACTTTATCTTTGCATTGTCTTTTCCCTTATTGTATTCACGCTTTAAATATCTGTCATTCTTTTTGATATTCCCCTCGTCCAGTTCCGTCCCATCCACTATGACGAGCCATTACCCCTGAAATCTGGCATCGTTAAATGTCTTTTTTCGTATCAGTTTGTTTACCATATCCTTTCGGGTTTCTTCCAAGACAGAAGGATCCAGCCGTTCTAAAAATTCATTTAGTGTCTGACCATGCGGCAGAAAATCTATGCCCTCTACATGCAGGTAACGGCTTATATTTTCTACAACAGCATCTTCATTGAATGCATCCGTCATTCCCCTCATGCTTGAAATACCGGCAATATTTTTATAATACAATGTGCCAAGCATGACTTCGATACTATAATCGATATAACTTTGATGTCTGGGATCCAAAGCCTGTTTAAATTTTTCAAACAACTCAGGATAATATGTCTGCTGTATCCGGTTACATTCTTCAATCGGATTCTTTTCCGATCGCTTTTTCATTCTGTTTTCTACTCTCCCCATACTAACCATCTCCTTTGCGAAATACTTTTTTATTATTTTATCACTAAATACAAAGAAATGGTGTGCTATGGGAAAAATTAGTGCGAATTTTTTTACCTGTCAGATCTGTCGCTTGTCATTATCAATATCTGCACTAAAGCATCGAAAATCAATCAGACTTCCGATGTTTACACCGCTGCCAATTTCTTCTCTTTCAGTTCCAGATATACCTTTTTCACATCAAATTCCGGCAGGGAAT
>JAFVAA010000867.1 GCA_017476305.1 Lachnospiraceae bacterium | reverse complement strand
TATGAAGGGTATATTGCCGGGGATACCACGTTTAAGGAACTGTAAATAAATAACTTGATCAACTTTTCTCCCGAAACACCTTATACGCAAGTGTTTCAGAAGAAAAGTTGTCAAGTTAAATTATTTACAGTTCCTAAGTAAAATGGGAGCATATTCAAGTCCAGGAATAATCCCTTACCTGTCCTTAAATACACCGAATCGGAACAATCCTGATTTTCTCATCTAACGGGATCACCTCTGGAGACATACACAAAACCGCTCCCTCACCAATTTCTCCCGGTAATGCAGACAGAACAGAAAAATTTTTCAGTGCACTCCTTCCCGGAGCTGCACTCTTTTTAATCACAATAGGATAAAGCTTTCCATTTTCCGAAATGATGAGATCAATTTCCCTGCCATTATTATCCCGGTAGTAGCTGAATCTGCTCCTGACATCCATTCCCTGATTTGCATATCCTTTGATAATCTCAGAGATAACATAATTTTCAAACATTGCGCCCGCCATTGCGGAAAGCTCCAAGGCTCTGGCATTGTTCCACATACTCAGGTAACATGCCAGCCCGGTATCCATAAAGTATAGTTTGGGACGCTTTACGATTCTTTTGATTGTATTCTCTGAATACGGCTGCAGCAAAAAAACAATTCCCGATGAAACCAGCACCGAAAGCCAGCCGTCTGCTGTCTTTCTGTCTATCTCCACATCCTTCGCAAGATCTGCCAAATTCACTTCCTGACTCGTTCTCGCCGCCACACAGGATATGAATTTTAAAAACCGGTTTTCATCTCTTACATGAACGAAATCTCTGATATCCCTCTCCAAATAGGTCTGCATATATGAACCGTAAAAATCCTCCGGGGACAATCCTTCCTCTGTCACGATCTTAGGCATACCACCCCGGAGAATCCGGTCGAAAATATCTGAAATCCGATCCTCCGAATGATGCGAAAATGTATTTCCCGGTAAAAAAGGTTTTTCGTCCCTTCCCTCTATTTCGGCTCGTGACAGGGAGTACATAGATAAAATCCCCACTCGTCCAGCCAAAGATTCACTAACCTGATTCATCATATGAAACATTTGGGAGCCTGTCAGATAATAGCAACCGTTTTTATTCTTTTCATCCACTCTTATTTTAATATAAGGAAGCAGCTCCGGAGCATACTGAATTTCATCGATAATCAAGGGTGTTTGATACTGCTGAAGAAATAATTCCGGATCCTCCCTTGCCAGCTGACGAAGCTTTGGATAATCTAAAGTAACATACTGTATCCCCTCATACTGCTCCCCAAAATGCTTTAGCAGTGTAGTTTTCCCCACCTGTCTCGCTCCACCTGTCATAATCACAGGAAAATGCTCTGACAAATATTGCAGCTTTTTCTCTATTGTCCTACTAATATACATCGATGCCTCCATACAAATAAAGATTCCTGTTCCCTATTTGTATTATATACAATATTTATTCAGGTATCAAGCATAAGTTTTGACAAGACCAGAATCCACTCAAAATAAATTTAGAGTCCTGCTTTTCACCATCAGGAAATATATCAATAAATTCTTCTTCTCCCTTACACCAAACCGGTGTATCAGCACCTGTATCAATCAAATATGTAAGATAAAGCCTATCTGGAGGAATAAACAACATCTTCTTTCCTCTTTTATTCATTCTTAATTTTTTTCACTTTACTATATGCCCCCGAGATCTTCCTTCCAACTTTATCCGTCTTATACGCTCTTATTTTCACATAATAAACTTTGTTCTTTTTTAATCCCTTGATCACACAGCTTGCTTTATTCTTAGAAACAGTTTTTACCTTGGCACTTTTAAAGCTTGATTTTACCGAATACGTAATCTCATACCCCTCGGCTCCTGAAATTTTTTTCCATTTCACCGTCGCCTTTTTACTGCTCGTCCTCTTCACCTGCGTTATTTTCACACTGGCAGGTGGTTTCGGTGGATTTAAGTCCTTCCAAAATGCATAGACCGAAAAATAGCTCCCGTAATCCCTTTT
>JAFVAA010000866.1 GCA_017476305.1 Lachnospiraceae bacterium | reverse complement strand
TAAGGAAATCTCATCCTCAACTAAAAACATTTTGTTCGAATACAACCCCATACCGCTTTCACTGATATCCTTTATCATACACTTTTCTTCCTTCGGCGTGATCATGTCCATGATCATATCCTTCTGCTCCTGGGACATATGATCCATATCCGTTACAGACACCTCCGGAATATCCGCTACTGTATTTTTTTCCCCCGGCACTTCATAGTACTGCACGACTGCATGCTCTAAAATCTGTAACCGATACGCTCCACGCCTGTTAAAGCTCTTGCCCTTATCCCTTATCTGCAGATAATGTACCGGCATATTGTCCAATTTCGCAAGACCTGCACGCACAAAATCCCACTCCCACATGATCTGCTCATCACGGTACACCAGACGAATACGGTCACTGGTGCGAAACTGAAAAAAACGTCCTCTGGATGTAATCGCAGTCACACACACACGAAATTCATTGACATCCTCAACTTTACTCACCAAACGATAGCGATAATCATCTCTGTCTACAAAAATCTCCAATGTCTTACCTAAAGGAATGTTTTCTAAAAGCATATGTACTACCTCCCATTATCCTGACATTTTCCGAAATATCACCGGAAAACACCGCCGTTCCTGCCACTAAAATATCCACTCCGCTGTTAATCGCCATTTCCTTCGTTCTTTTATTGATTCCCCCGTCCATTTCAATAAAAAAATGATGCTTCTCTTCACTCCTCAAATCCCTTAAGAATTCTGCCTTTTTTAAAGTTTCCTCCCTGAACCTCTGTCCGCCAAAGCCCGGGCGTACACTCATTACTAAAATCATATCTGTTTTTTCCAGATATGGCAATACCCTTTCTATTTCCGTTTCCGGATTGAGCGCGATCCCGCATTTCACTCCGGAATCATGAATAAGATCGATCGTTTGGTTCAAATCCTCACAAGCCTCTGCATGTACCGTAATCGAATCTGCTCCGGAAATCACAAATTCTTTCACATACCTTTCCGGTCTTTCGATCATCAGGTGCACATCGAAAAACATCCGACACTCCTTTCGAATAGAGGATATCACCGGAAATCCAAAGGAAATCGATGGTACGAACATCCCATCCATCACGTCTATATGCAGCATCTCTATCCCGTTTTTTTCCAGCTCTGCGATCTGAGCACCCAGGATATTAAAATCAGCAGCCAGTATAGACGGCGCAATCTGAAAATTTTCTGTATCCATATCCATCGTCTCCTCTCTGTTTGGATCAGTATTTTTTTCGTGTACGGAGCTCTTCATAAAAAAGTCTATAGTTCTGATACCGCTCCCTGGAGATTTCTCCTGCTTCTACTGCTTTTTTAACACTGCAATCCGGTTCATTCAAATGGACACAGCTTAAAAATCTGCAATCCTCATATGGTATAAACTCTTCATAATACATCTTTAACTCTTCCTTTTCCATATCCGGAAGCTCTAGCGAGGTAAACCCCGGCGTGTCCATCACATAGGTATCCCCACCTAAATAGAACAGCTCCGAATTTCTGGTCGTATGCTTTCCGCGCCTGATCTTACTGCTCATCTCCCCGATTTCTACAGACGCCTCCGGAAAAAGTGCCTGCATGAGGGAAGACTTTCCCACACCGGAAGGTCCTGCAAGTACTGAGGTCT
>JAFVAA010000865.1 GCA_017476305.1 Lachnospiraceae bacterium | reverse complement strand
ATATATTCAATCCGTTCTACAAGCCTGTGGAGAGGTTCATCTGCTTTATATTTCTGATAATATGGGAACAGATCCTGCAAAAAAAGAAGATATTCCTCATTATCATCTATAATTATGTGGATGATCATGCTGTCGATAACATTGATCATTACTGAAGGTCTGCTTACATCAAGTCCATGTACAATTATGACCGCATGAAGATAATTCCAAAGATTACTGCAGGCTGAGATAGTCGGCTGTGTCTCCTTTTCTGCTATTTCCCGGATCAGAGGATGCAGGGCGATGGTGCGTTGTTCGGTGTCCTCGCTTATAAAACCATATTTTATCAGTCGGTTGATATCTGTCAGGTTTTCAAGCTGGAGCCATTTTCCAAATGGATTCTTCCATATGCCGGATGATGGCATTAAGGAGAGGTTGCAGAGAATATATTGCTGTTCCTCTGTCAGATTTGTGATGCGGAGCAGCTTCTTTAGATGCTCAATCATCAATCCTTCCGAAAATTCACCATCCTTATACAATTCTACATCTTCCCCGGAAGCAATGTCTGTGCCACAGCTATTCAGTTCATCCAGCAGGTCTGACGGGCTGATCCCGCTGGCTAACATGGAGAGTGCGGATAAGCATACGGTCAGAGTGTGGGCGTGAACGGTATCAATGATGTTGTGGATGGTATCTGTTTCCTCATTTTCATATGGACAGATGTTTCCAAAGAGTGGCAGGAGTTCATTTTCTGTGTCCAGCTCTTTTATCTAGAATACCGGAAATGCTGTTACCTTGCAGCGCGTTGTGACAAGGATGGAAAAGTCATACTGTATAAGTTCCTTAAGCATCGGTTCCTCTTTTGGCAGGACATTGAAGTTATCTATGATAATCAGGCTGTCCTTTTTGAGATTCTTCAGGTATTGTAAATGGGCATGGAAACGCTGTGCATCAGTCATATCAATACGGTCAGAAGTAAAATCCATTTCTGTAATGTTCCGTTTCAGATTGCCGGAGTAGAACCAGTAGATGATATTGGTATATTTCTTTTCATATTTCTCTGCAAAGTATTTTGAAAACTCGCTTTTTCCGATACCGGCAATTCCAGATACAAAAAGTACAGGTTCTTTTGAAAGCATTTTATAGGCTTCCTTTGCCTCTGTATCCCGTCCGGTAAATGTCATTACAGGTCTTGGAGTATGACAGTTCAAGAGCGTATCTGCCAGGTCAGGAGAGAAAAATGTTCCCTGTGAGTGGCTGTTAGAGATTGCATAACGGATAACAGAAGTGAAAAAATCACAATTATCTTCTGTTAAAGTCATGGCATCAGCCATTTCCTCTCCAAGAACCATCACATTTTCTTTTATAATTTTTTCAGTTTCGCTTCTGGCATGGGTAATATTCAGTATATTAGGACAGATATTTTCGGAAAAGCGTTCTGCCATGCTCTCGAAATTATCAGCATCATTTTCCTGTACGATGTCCAAAGGGATGGGGCGTTTTCCGGTACACCAGTTGCTGATACGGACTGTATTGGAATCTGCCACACCGAGAGTTTCACCGGCATAGAAGTCGATGCCGAGATCCAGACCGAACAGATCAGCGACAAGAAGATACTGAGGATAGGTATTCTTCTTGTTGTCTATGAGGATATTGATGATGTTGGAAAAGGTGAGGGTATTCTTCATGGGTGTTCTCCGATTGTATGTGGTTTGTAACTTCGTAGTGTGGTTATACGTATAAAAAAGAAATGGGTAAATTCCATAATTATCTTGGAACCTCCCATTTCTTAGTATCCTTTTGCAAAATCCGGGATGGTATGCAAAATGGTATGGATTGTTGAATGTTCCTATTTCCAATATTGTTGGGCTTTTGCTAATGAAGCACTTTCAGTTAGTCCAAACTTGGATACAAGTTTATCGACTGCATCGGAAATAGATAATCCAAATTCCTGACATGATTCAACCAAAGAGCGTATCCCTTTTTCTTCACCGATACGTATCAGTCTTTCAGATTCAGATTCTATTATTGTTCCGCCCATAACATTCACCAGCCTTTCTTCTGATTTGTTTCCATCAGTTATGTGTGTGATAATGGTATTGACATACCCTATCAGATCTATCAGTTCTTCGCTTGTCAGTTCGTTCTTTTCGTAAAGTTTCATCATCTCGTCTCTGAAATATTCCAGATCTGCGATTGCCTGGGATGTGTCTTTCTCCTCTGAAATTTCCTTTTCATAACGGGCGATATAAAAAGGAATGTAAGGAAACAGTCTTTTCTCGATGATGTATTCTTTTGTAAAGTCATCCAAAATCACATTATCTGCATGGTAAAGGATTTCCTGCCCATCAGGAAATGTGAATCGGATATTGGTCTGTTCCGGCGTCTTGCTACATCGCTTCACATATATGACCGAAAAATGCGGCATTGGAATGATGGCTTCTCCGATGCTCCACTTGGAGAATTTCCTTGCAGTAATAAATGCGTATTCTGCAATCCGTATCGCCCTCGAATCATCGTCATAGCTTTGGCACTCTAACAGAAATACATTATTTTCTATCTTGATCAGAAAATCTGAAATCTGTTCCTCAATGTTCTTTTCGCCGGTCTGCGTTTCTTCCTCAGTCAGGTAGCCCTCCGAAGGAAGCACCTCAATTTCTGAATCTAGCGGATAATTCTTTCCGAAGGTTTCATTGATGACGGAGATAAACAGGCGTTTATGCCGATGCTTCATTGTCTTGAATACATTGTCATAATCGTGGGTATGTTTCATAAATCACCAGAGCAATCTTAATTGCTCTTCCTTTCTGTCTTTTATGCTGAATATAAAGTTTTAAAACATCTGTGTTTTCTAAGGAAAGTATAACATATTCAGGTACTT
>JAFVAA010000864.1 GCA_017476305.1 Lachnospiraceae bacterium | reverse complement strand
GACAAATGAATATTATGATTACAAGATGGCATCTGTCATCGGTATCATTGTATTTATCATCTGTGCAGTATTTACGATATTATCATTCACCAGGATGATTGGTGGAGGCAGAGAGGAGGATTATCAGTAATGAGTGAGAGTGTAAGATTTAGAAAAAAAATGGGTATAGCGTTTCAGCATCTTTTACTGGTATTTTTATCCGTGGTCTGGCTGATTCCGATTCTTTGGCTGGTGGTTACTTCCTTTAGTGGGGAGTCCGGAATCAATAAGAAGCATTTCTTCCCGGAAAGCTGGTCTATGAATAATTTTGTCAGACTTCTGACAAAGCCGGATTCCGTGGTACAGTATCTGACCTGGTTTAAGAATACATTAATTATTGCAATTTTTACCTGCATTATTTCGACTATTTTTGTACTGATGGTCAGCTACGCATTTAGCTGCTGCAGGTTCAAAGGCAGACAGTCCCTGATGAGCTTTTCGCTGATCTTAAATATGTTTCCGGGTGTGCTTTCCATGATTGCCGTGTACTTTGTCATGAAGTCCATCGGGCTGACGAACAGTCACTTGGGCATGATCATCGTATATTCTGCGGGATCCGGGCTGGGGTATCTGATCGTAAAGGGCTTTATGGATACAATTCCGGCATCGCTTCGTGAGGCTGCGAAGATAGAGGGAGCTTCCGAAATGGCTATCTTTATGAAGGTAATCATACCGGTCTGTAAGCCGATCATCGTATATCAGGTCATCTGCTCATTTTTGGTACCGTGGGGGGATTTCGTGTTTGCAAAGCTGATGCTGAACTCCGGTGTATCAAAGGACTTTACGGTGGCTATCGGACTGTACAATATGCTTGACCGTTCCCTGGTAAATGAGTACTTTACCGTATTCTGTGCAGGAGGCTTCGTGGTATCCATCCCGATTTCCATCCTGTTCGTAATCATGCAGAAGTATTATGTAGCTGGTGTGACCAGTGGAGCAGTGAAGGGATAAGAGCGTGAAAGCTTTCATGCCAGAATAGTTTTTCCTGTGGCAGCAGAAAAAATGCTGCCATAGGAAAATAAATTTTTTTTAATCTGGTGAACAACCGGTTGCGTAGCGCAGCCGTAACTTAAAAATGGTTGTGATTCACAACCCCAAATAATGTATTGAGGAAAGGAGTAGAAGAAAAAGACTATGGAAAACAAATTTTTAGTCAACATCATTCATCGTCCTGAGATGGTTCCGGAGTATGCGGAGAAGGTGACAGGACAGGGAAAGTCAGAGGATATCGGGAGAAAGGCACTCCTTACGGAGTCTCTTGACATCTTTAAGTTTCAGCAGGAGACCGCTCATAAAAACGGGCTCAAGGTAACGATTCAGATGACCTATGCAAGCCTTTTCAATGATGAGGCATGTGAGCTGGCAAAGGAGCACCACGAGAAGTATGGGGATGAGATTGCGCTTTCTCTTTTGGGACTTCCTTGCAAGGAGTTCCGTGAGAAGTATAAGACAAAGGATTTCTGTATCTGGATGTTTTCGATGGAGGATAAAAAGCAGATCGTGGATGATGTCTTTGGAAAATTCCAT
>JAFVAA010000863.1 GCA_017476305.1 Lachnospiraceae bacterium | reverse complement strand
ATTAAACAGGTCTTTCAAACACTAAAAGGTTTTGGATATTCTCTGTATAAGACGGATTTTATGCTCTGGGGCATGGTGGACTCCTCGAAGGTGAAACGATATGACGGCTCCCGGACTTCTGTGGAAATTTTGCGGCAGTTTCTTTCCATGGTTCGGGAAGTGATCGGTGAGGATAGTTGTTTACTGGGAAGCATCGCCCCGTTTATGCCGTTTATAGGTTATGCGGATGCGATGAGGATTGCCGGGGACAATGGGGCACAGTGGTCTAATAAATACGGACCGGTCAATCTTTTACAGGAAATGCCCTTTGATAATTATTTTAATCATATTTTTTGGCAAAATGATCCGGATGCTATCGTTCTCCGGGATTTTGAATCACATTTGACAAAAGAGGAGACTTGGAGTCTGGTACTTTTGCAGGCGTTATCCGGTGGGGTGGTTACGACCTCTGATCCGGTCATGAGATTATCAGAAGACCGCAGAAGATGGCTATCCTTTATCAGACCCCGGAATAAGGTCCATGCGGAATTTCCATATCTGACGAGAGGGGCAGAGGAGATGGTGATCATACACAGATTGGAGGATTGGAATCTGGTGTTTGCAATCAACCCGACAGAGCATCCGGTAAAGGTGTTCTTTGAACTGGAGGAACTGTTTGGGGAGAAAAACTGGTATCTATACCGATATGCCTGGGATGATGGCAGGGAGGTACGGTCAGAGAAAAGGAAGGATTTCTTTGATGTGCTTCTGCCTCACGATTCGGTGCTTTTATTTGTTACAGAGGCACCGATTGGTGAGAAGCCGTTGAGCTTGTGGAATCGGTAATAAAGTGATATTATAAAAAGGAGGATTTTGACATGAGGAAAAAAGTGATGGCAGTAATGCTTACGATGGCAATGGCAGTTGGTCTGGCAGGGTGTGGAGGTTCATCCGGTGGAAATTCCGGGGGTTCTTCCGGTGATAAAGTTTCGTTTACGATTTTTAATTCTAAAAACGAGCTTCAGGAAAATCTGGAGGATGCGGCAAAAAAGTATGGGGAGGAAAATAATGTAGATGTTCAGGTGTATTATTCCAGTGATACAGTAGCTGCCCACCTGGCTACGAAGTATGCATCAAAGGATCCATATACAATAAATATGGTGGATGCAAAGGATGTTTACTCGCTTGGCGTGCAGTATGGTCTGGATATGAGCAATCAGGAGTGGGTTAGTGATACGGATTATGCGATTTCCGTGGACAATAAGGTATTAGGTTTCCCGGTCTGCATAGAAGCAAGAGGAATTCTGTATAATGCAGACGCAATTAAAAAAGCCCTCGGAAAGGATTTTGATCCGTCATCTATCGTAACTTTAGATGATTTTCAAGCTTTCTGCGATGATATGGTGTCTGCCGGTATGGAGGCACCGACGGGAATTTTGGAACCGGACTGGTCGCTGGCAGCGCACTTTCTGAATCAGGTTTATGAGGAGCGGAAAGATCCAGAGAGTTTCGTACAAGATTTATACGCTGGTAAGGTGGATTTGATGAAAGATGAAAAGTTCAATGCTCTGATGGATACATTTGATGTGCTGAAGAAATATAACATGTTCAAGGCAGGTCCGATTTCCGTAGAGGATGAGCAGGTACATCAGGCACTTTCCGAAGGGCAGGATGCATTTCAGTTTGGTGGATGCTGGGAATGGAATGACATCGTGGATTATGCATACACGGGAAATATTGGAATTATGCCGGTTCCGCAGAATATTTCGGATGATTTCACAGGTAAGATCGTAGGCGGCGGCACGAAGTTCTTCTATATTGATAATAGCGAAAATACGACAAAGGAACAGCAAAAGGCAGCAGAGGATTTCCTGAACTGGTTCGCATCGTCTGACGATGGGAAGCAACTGGTTTCTGAAACCTGTGCCATGGTTTCCCCGTTCAAGAGCAATACCGTTGCCTGTGCCAACGACATAGGTGCTATCGTAAAGCAGTATGTGGATAGTGGGAATATGGTACCAAGCTATGACTATGATCCGGATGACCATATTTCTGTACTCGGTGCGGAAATGCAGAAATATCTAGCAGATGCGTGCACGAGGGAGGAATTGGCAAAGGCAATCGAGGACTATTGGGCAAAGGTGACACCTGTGGAGCATTAGGATCAGATTGAAAAAAGGAGGACTCAGATGAAAAGTAACACATTCGGTTATAAGGTCAGGCAGTTCTTTATGTTTGCGGGAGCGGGCGTTATCTTGTTCTTGGGAGTAGTCATTGTGCCATTCATATACGGAGTCTATCTGACGTTTACGAGCTGGGACGGGGTCTCCCCGAATAAGACATTCATAGGGCTGAGTAATTATGTCGAGGCATTTCGGGATACTGCATACTGGGAGGCACTTGGAAGGACGGCTGTATATTCTCTGTTTTCTGTCATATTGATTAATATTCTTGCATTTGCATTGGCGTATCTGGTCACGAGTGGTGTAAAGGGACAGAATTTTTTCCGGGCAGGCTTTTTCGTGCCGAACCTGATCGGCGGGATCGTACTGGGATATGTCTGGAAGTTTGTGT
>JAFVAA010000862.1 GCA_017476305.1 Lachnospiraceae bacterium | reverse complement strand
CATCCAGCGTAAAGGGAAGCACATTTTCATTATCTTCACTTCCACATACTTTCCTGAGAACCGGACTGGAAGCGATCACTTTTTTTCTGACATCCTCATCATCAACAAACCGTACCCTTCCGTCAATCCTTATCCACTGGGTTGTCTCCCTGTCAGCAACAGTAATCTCTATATATGGATTTTCCAACAGTTCCAGATAAGTCTCCTGATTTCTCATTACGTAAAACCACAGCTTGCCGTTTTCTTCATACTTAAACTCAAACGGCTTTACCTTTGGTTTTCCGTCTCTGCCGATAACTCCTATATACTGCATAGGGTATCTTTCAAGCATACTTACAACATCATCCACACCCTGTCTGTTCATTCCGTTACCACCATCACTCTTCCAACCCGTCTTTCCTTGATGCCCGGATATTCTCCGTCTACGTACCCCAAAAGAACAAAGCACTTACACTCCATATTTTCAGGTACGTTCCATTTTTTGAGATATTCAAGTCCCTCCGGCATCATAAAGGTTTCCTCGCCTCTTGCCACAATGCAGGAAGCTATTCCAAGATCATATGCTTCGAGCACCATGTTCTCGGCACAACAGAACGCGTCCGGGATATTATAGAGAAATCTTTTCTGCGCAAATACGGCAACGACCGTCGGAGCCCCGTAAAATCCGCTCTTAATTGTAGGGTCATCTATCAGTGAGGGCTGATCGGCAGATACGTATCCTCCGGCTAACTTATCTCTTCTCATGCATCCGGCATTCAGTCTCCCGATTTTCTCCACAAGTTCCCTGTCATTCATGACCACCAGCATGCTCCGCTGACCGCCGCCGGCATTTGGGGCATACAGACCGGCTTCAATTACCTTATTAAGGTCTTACTCCTTTAACCTCTGATCCGTATACTTTCTGATAGAGCGTCGCTTCTTCATGATATCCAGAATGTCTTTTTTCATGCTCCCATCTCTCCTTCCACGTCTGCCCAGCACTGAGGATCCTCAGCATAAAAGTCTCCATAGGTTCCCTTAGCAACGGCAGGACACCCCCTGCACCAAGCAAGCAGTTTACACTTGCTGCACTTAGTGAACCTATCATAGTCACGATATTTTTCCACCTGCTTTATCCATAGATCCTTTAATCGGTCTTCAAATATGTTTCCCACCTTACTGTCTGCCACTCTTCTGCAGGCATAGACTTCACCTGTGGGAAGTATCGTAATATGGCAGTTTCCGCAATTGCACCCTCCGTATATCATGCCTTCTTTTGCAGTTTCCGGAATTTTAAAATCTCCGGTCTCATACTGATACAGTGTCCAAAGGTGATCCTTGCGGTTAAAATACGTAACACATTCAGAATCATTCTCATATTCTTTATATTTCTTATCACAGGCATTAAGAAGGTTCCTGTATTCCATAGGACTTATGCCTGTGCTCTTCTCATCACTTGTAGGGACATACCTTGCAAATGCAAAAACGTCCGCTTTTGCCTTTACAACAGTGTCTATGATATCCGGAACCTCTTTTATATTCACAGAGGATACTGTTGTCATCACCACCGCCGTAATTCCGGCCTTCCTAATCATCCCGATCTTTTCTATCGTCTCATCAAAAGACCCCGGCTTTCTGAACCAGTCATGTGTCTGCCTCATTCCGTCAATCGAAAGCTGGTACTTATCACATCCGTATTCTTTTAATCTTTTCAGGTTTTCATCCGTCAAATGAAACGGATTCCCCAGTATGGTAAAGGGAATGGATTTTCCCTTTAACAACTCCATCAGTTTCCAGAAGTCAGGATGAAGGATCGGGTCACCACCTGTAATGTAAAAATACGGTAGCCTTCCATAGGTTCTGCAGAACTCCTCCGCATTCTTCACTACCTGATGCATTTCATCCCATGACATGCTGTCCAGCTTCTTGCATGAATTCTCCGCAAATATATAGCAGTGCTTGCAACGCTGGTCGCATTCTTCCGTAATATGCCATTGAAATGCAAAATACTGACCCATGGATCCTTCCTCCTCCCTAAAATCTTTTACTTTGAAGCCCCGCAGGCGCTGCCACAGGCTGATGCTGGCTTCTCCTCAGGTGCCGATGCACCGCAGGCTGAT
>JAFVAA010000861.1 GCA_017476305.1 Lachnospiraceae bacterium | reverse complement strand
CTAAATCATTACTAAATCTGATACGAAGAATTTTTAGTAATATATGATTTACCAGTCAAAACTATTTTTCTATACCATATAAGGTATGTTTTGGGTTTTAAAACTACCATATAATGTATGCTGACGACCTTTTGACTGGTAAACCATATATTGTTTTTCACAGACGAATATGGTATGATACAAAGAATACAAATATCGAAAACATTTCAGAATTTGAGAAGCTAAAACAGTAATATAAAAAGCCTAAGCAGAAAGGAACCCGATATGAATGTTTCCACACACAAAAAACAGATTCCTATATACAATCATCTGGAAAATTACTTTGCCATCATCGCCATTATCCCGGGCTTCCTGTCCATTATGGCATACGAGTTCTTAGCTTTCATCGTACACCTCATTTATCCAAATGACCCATATGAACCTGTCAACGGACTCGGCATCCTGATTCCCATGGCAATCCTGATGGAGCTTTTCACCTTCTTCTTTACGAAAAGCCTGCGAAAAAAGATCAATACCCTGACCGGAGCCATAGGAAAAGTTGCTCATGGCGATTTTTCCGTGGTGCTGGATGAAAAAAAAGCAGTTCCTTTTCAGGACGTTTATATAAATTTCAACCAGATGGCAGAGGACTTGCAGAGTGTGGAGACTTTGCGCACCGATTTTATCAACCATTTCTCCCATGAATTCAAAACCCCTATTTCTTCCATTGGCGGCTTTGCAAAGCTTTTATTGGATACGGAAGTATCGGATGCGGAAAGGAAAGAATACTTACAGATTATTGCGGAGGAATCCGACCGCCTGACACATCTTGCAGATCAGACGATGATGATGTCAAAATTAGACAGCCAGACGGAGATCAAGGGAAAAGAGCACTTTACACTGGATGAACAGATCAGGAAGGTTCTCATCCTGCTGCAAAAGGACATCGCAAAAAAACAGATCGCATTGGAGATTCATCTGGAAAAACTTCCATGCTACGGAAACCCTTCCATGATGGAACAGGTCTGGATCAACCTTTTTCATAATGCGGTCAAATTTACCCCGGAATATGGCACGATCCAAATCCTTGGAACCATCACCGAAGAGCCGGATATTGTTTCCAAAAAGAAAGCAAAAAAAGAAAGGAATCATCCCGCCATTTTCAAAAAAGAAGAGACAGAACCGGTGATTCAGGTCCGGATCACAAACTCCGGTCCCGGCATGACAGAGGAGCAGTGCAGACGGATTTTCCAAAAATATTATCAGGCAGATACCTCGCACTCCGGGAAGGGACTGGGGCTTGGGCTTTCCATCGTCCACCGGATCATGGAGCTTAGCCACGGCACCATAGAGGTGACAAGCGAACCGGAAAAAGGAATCTGTTTTACATTAATGTTTCCATCTGGCGACAAATGACACAAGTAACGAATGAATACCATAGAACAGAAAAAAGGAGACACGCCATGGCAACCATACTGATCGTAGAAGATGATAAAAGCACCAGAATCCTGACGCTCGCAAGACTAAGACCACACTATACCTGCCTGACTGCCTGTGACGGTGAGGAAGCAATCGACATCTTTTATAAGCAGCATGTGGATCTGATCCTTGCCGATGTCATGATGCCGAACATGGACGGCTATGAGCTGGTGCGCACGCTCCGGGAATACAAGCACGATGTCCCGGTCATCCTGCTGACCGCAAAAGCCGCCTTTGAAGATAAACGGGAGGGATTTTCCTCCGGGATTGATGACTACCTGACGAAACCGGTCAACTATGAAGAACTGCTCTGGCATATCGAAGCACTCCTGCGCCGTGCCGGAATCCATGCAGAGCAGAAAATAGAAATCGGAGATGTGACGGTGGATGCATCTGCCTATAGCATAGAGCGAAAAGGGGACGGCCATAGCACATCCCTGCCCAAAAAAGAATTTGAGCTTCTTTTTAAGCTTCTATCTTCCCCCGGACAGATTTTTACCAAGGAACAGCTCTTAGAAGATATCTGGGGATATGAAACAGAGTCTGATGACAGTACGATCAAAACGCATATCAACAGACTCCGTTCCAAGCTAAAAGAGTTCCATGAATTTGAAATTGTTACCGTTCGCGGTCTGGGGTATAAGGGGGAAATCAAAACAGGGGAACATACCTGACTTTGATGCACTACCCGATTTTTGCCGCTGTCCAGATATTGGAAATCCCGTCAAACATTAAAATCACACCAATCGCTTTTAAGAGCACCTGTATCGTTTGAAACGGATTCGCAAAAATAAAGATTCCCAGGCCAAAAGTAAGTACCGCTAAAAGAAAATGGGAGAGCCAGTTCTTTTCCTCTTTTTTTAAAGTGACTGCCTGCCATATATTCAATGCACCATTTAACATAATGACCACACCAAAAATGATCGGAAATAGTGCGGTAACAAACTCAGGATCCAAAAGGAACACCATCCCGACAGCAAATACCACGATGGAACCAACAAGATAAAGTGCTCTCCCGGCCAGATAAACAATACGGCACCCAGAAGCACGATCACTATGGAAAGTATGATTGCGCCTGTTTTTTTTGTCTTCATATATGTTCCCTCCTAAGTTCAATGATTTACAGTTCCCACTCAGAAAATCATAATCGAAAAGAAACCTCCCTCTCCCCTGCCTCTAAAATCTCCTCTTTCCCATCCGGCAGAAGAAGCTTTGCAGTGGTATTTGCAGGGATGGATACAGATACTTTGTATTCTCCGTTTTCTGTCCTTTCCCATCCACACTCCACCTTTCCGTAAATACTCTGGTAAGATGCTTTTACGAATGTCATATCGCCACCCGGATGCGGTGCGATCACAAAGGAGTTTTCCCCGTCCACCCGGATCCCGGCTGCCGTGTCAAACAGCCACTCACAGACTGCTCCCGGCGAATAGTGGTTCCGGCTCAGATCCCCTTCCCAGTTCTCCCAGATCGTCGTGGCTCCGTCCGCTATTTCGGCAAGCCAGCCGGGCTTTTCTTCATTTGCAAGCATCTGGTAAGCCGCTTCCGTATATCCTGCCTCTGTCAGCACCGGGAGGATAAATGGCGTGGATAAAAATCCGGTGCCTACTTTATAGTGGTATTTTTCCACCGCCTGCAAAAGCCTTTCTTCTGCTTTTTTCTTCTCTTCCCCCTCTAAAAGCCCCAGTGCCAGCGGCCTCACGAGCTTTGCCTGTCTGTCCGTGTCAAGCGTTCCGGTCTTTACAAAAAGCTCTGTGTATGCTTTTTTCGCACCGGCAGCATATTGTTGATATGTCTTACTGTCTTCCGTCTCTCCCAGAAGCAGGGCAATCTCTTCCATCGTCTTCATCGTCAGGTAAAGATATGCCGTGCACTCCTCCGGGTGCTTTGCCTTTGTGCCGTAGACCGCATCCCTGAACTCCTCCGGCTCCAGCCACTCGCCTAAGTGCACCCCTTTTTCATAGGTGTAATCATTATACGGATTTGCTTTCCCTGCCTTCTTATCCTTCATCCCCAGATTTTTCATCAGGTAGTCCGCATATTTCTTCATCATCGGATAGGCATGTTTTAACAGCCCGACATCCCCATATCTTCT
>JAFVAA010000860.1 GCA_017476305.1 Lachnospiraceae bacterium | reverse complement strand
TCCATCTGCTTTGTTATGATGGAAGAGGATTTTTCTGATGAATACCCCCTGCTCTCCAGCAGACGCCTCTCCCGTATCTCCCGTGATACAGAAATATACCAGACCTCATCACAAAGCCTGTCACATCCACTCTCGAACATGATAGCACTTTCCAGAATCAAAAATCCCTGTTTCTCCTTCCTCTCCCGGATATAAGTCTGCATATAGGAGAGCACGGCGGGATGCACGATATCATTTAATGCCTGCAGTTTTTCAGAATCGTGAAATACGAGTTCTGACAGATGCTTTCTATCGATTTCCCCATCCACAGCTAAAATTTCATTTCCAAAGCGTTCTACAATTTTCTCATAACACCCCGTCCCCTTTTTCATCACCAGATGCCCCAGTTCATCTGCCAAAAGAAGCTCCGCCCCCGAAAGCTCCTGCAAAAGCTTCGCTGCCTCTGTCTTACCACTTCCCACCCCTCCGGTCAAACCAATGATATACATTTCTTTCCTTTCTTCTGATACGTTACTGTTCAAAGCCATTTCTTTGATAAACTTCTGTTTATCATTCTGTTACTGTGAATAGCCCTAGTGCGCCTCTTTCCAGTCCTTCCCTTCCAGAACCTCTACCTCTAAAGGAATGGAAAACTCTACTACCCTGGGCATCTCCTCCATGAGAATCTCTTTTATCTCCTCTTTTTCCTCCGGCGGAAGCTCCAAAAGCAGCTCGTCATGCACCTGTAAAACGATTCTTGCCTGTTTCTTTTCCCTTTTTAACCGCTCTGCCACCCGGACCATCGCAAGCTTTATGATATCTGCCGCTGTTCCCTGAATCGGAGAATTCATCGCAATCCTCTCTCCAAAGGAACGCTGCATGAAATTGCTGGATTTTAGCTCCGGCACCGGTCTTTTTCTTCCAAACAAGGTTTCCGCATATCCCTTTTCCTTCGCTGACTCTACCAGGGAATCAATAAATTTTTTCACCGTAGGATAGGTGGCGAAATACTGATCAATATACAACTGTGCCTCTTTTTTTGGTATATTTAAATCCTGACTCAAGCCAAAAGAACTGATTCCGTATACAATTCCGAAATTGACTGCCTTGGCATTTCTCCTCTGAAGCTCCGTCACCTCATCAAACGGCGTATGAAACACCTTCGAAGCGGTGCTCCTGTGGATATCCTGATTTTTCCGGTATGCCTCCAGAAGCTCTTCATCTCCGGACATATGTGCCAGCACCCTTAGCTCTATCTGGGAATAATCCGCATCTAAAAAAATCCAATCTTTCTTCGGCTTAAATACCTTTCTGATTTCCCTTCCGATTTCCATTCGGATCGGAATATTCTGCAGATTCGGATCGGTACTGCTGATTCGTCCTGTCGCCGTGATCGTCTGGTTGAACTTTCCGTGAATCCTCCCGTCCGTCCCAATGAACACCGGAAGCCCGTCTGCATAGGTCGATTTCAGCTTACTGACCTGACGATAATCTAAAATCTTCGCCACGATCGGATCTTCGTTTTTTAACTTCTCCAAAACCTCCGCAGAGGTAGAGTATCCCGTCTTTGTCTTCTTTCCATAAGGCAGCTTCAGATCCTCGAAAAGCACCTTTCCCAACTGCTTTGGCGAATTGATGTTAAATTCCTTTCCTCCCGCCAGATCATAGATATCCGTCTCCAGGGCAAGCTCCTTTTCCTCTAACATCTTAGAAATAGCATGAAGTTCCTCTCTGTCCGCATGCACCCCAATCCGTTCCATCTGGTACAGATAATACACCGTAGGCATCTCAATCTCTTCCATAAGACGAAGCATTCCCTGCTCCTCTAACTGCTTCTCTAACACCGGTGCAGCTTCACAGGCGACCAGGCTAAGATTTCCCAGATAGTATGTGAGGTTCTTCCCTAAGCCTTCCTTTTCCGTATCCTTTTCCTCTAAAAAGTCTGTATACTCCTCCGTCCCCTTGATCTCCGCAAAGGTCTGTTTTCCAAAAAGCTCCGCACAGGATAAAATATTTTTTCCTAAATAATCCCTGGCAATGTCCTCCGCCTCATAGGAATTTTTCAATGGATTGAGAAGATATGCCCCAATCGAAACATCAAAGAGCTTTTCGAAAGACTTGGAAAAATCCTCTCCGTCCCTGCCAAATGCCTCCTGGTCCGGTGCTGTTTCATCCTCCGATAAATGTACCACGGGCATCACCTGATGCATCTGATTTTTCCAATCTATGACTGCAATCCGTCCTGCTGTCTTTTCTATTTCATGATACAGGTCTAAAAGTACCTCTGCAGATATCTCTGCATTCACCCAAAAGCACACTGCCTTTTTTTCCTCTCCACAGGCATAAGCCACACTAAATCCCAAAAATGGAAATTCCTTTTTTTCCTCATCCTCTTGCACGGAAAGGGAAAGCTCCTTCTCATCGAAAATCAGATTTATCTGCTCCTCTTTCTTCTTTTTCGATTTTTTCTTTACCGCCCCTTCATTCACCCAGGAATCTCCTAAAAATGCGATTCCCACACACTCTGGTGCCACCTCTTGAAACTTTGCCAAAAAGGTGTCCACAGAAGCCTTGGTAAACACCGCTTCGAAGACTGTCTCTGTCCCTGCCGCGCTTTCTGCCACCTCAAAGGAAAATCTCTTTTCTAAAGATTTAAGCTCTAACTTTCGAATCCATTCATAAGCTTCCTTCGTAAAAATATTTTCATACTTTGCCTGCTCCCAGGAAAAATCCAGTTCACAATCTGTTTTGATCGTCGCAAGCTCCTTACTTAAAAATGCCAGATCCCTGTGCTTCTCCAAAAGCTCCCGTACTCTCTTTGGCTCTACTTCTTCCAGTCTTTCATATGCCTCCTCAAGCGTTCCGAACTTGCTAAGCAGCTTTCCTGCCGTCTTTTCCCCTACTCCCGGAACGCCGGGAATATTATCTGCCGTATCCCCCATAAAACCCTTCATATCGATGACCTGTGGCGGTGTAATCCCATACTTTTCCACCACCTCAGCCGTATGATAATTTTCAATCTCCGTCCCACCACGTGTCGTTTTCGGAATACGGATCAAAATTTCTTCCGATGCCAGCTGTAAAAGGTCTCTGTCACCGGAAACCACAGATACCTCTTTTCCCTCCTTCGCCGCACGCGTCGCCAGGGTTCCTAAGATATCATCTGCCTCTAATCCCGGCTGCATGATGACCGGAATCTGCATAGCCTTTAAAAGCTCCTGCAGCACCGGTACCTGCTCCCTAAGCTCCTGTGGCATCGGCTTCCTGGTTCCCTTATACTCCTCATACATCTTATGTCGAAAGGTCGGTTCCTTTCTGTCGAAGGCAACCGCTAAATACTCCGGTTTTTCCTCCTCCAGTATTTTTAACATAATATTTAAAAACCCATATACACCATTCGTATGAAGTCCCTCGGAATTTGTCAGTTCCGGCACTCCGTAAAATGCACGGTTTATAATACTATGTCCATCGATCAAAACAATCTTTTCACTCATATCTGCTTCTTTCTCCCGCTTCTGGAAACTTTTAATACTTACACACACTAACGAAACATCTTTCCATTTCCTTAGAAACTGTGCAAACTGCATGCCGCATCCCGGACATTTACAGCATCACTCTACGCATCCTATCAATTCCCGGATGTCCTTTACCCCGTTTTCCTCCATGAACTGTTCCATTCCCCTGATGACATCTGTTGTCGCTGTCGGATGATGAAACTGATACGTTCCTACCGCAACCATCGTCGCTCCCGCCATGATAAACTCCAGTGCATCCTCTGCATTCCGGATACCACCCATCCCCAGCACAGGAATTTTTACTGCATGTGCCGCCTGATAGACCATACGGACAGCCACCGGCTTTATCGCAGGTCCGGACAGCCCGCCGGTTCTATTTGCGAGGGCAAAGGTTCGCCTGTGCACATCGATTTTCATACCGGTAAGTGTATTGATGAGAGAAATCGCATCTGCACCACCTGCCTCTGCCGCCTTCGCCATCTCTGTGATATCTGTCACATTCGGACTTAGCTTCATCATCACCGGCTGCTTTGCTGCCCCCTTTATCTGACGGGTGATTTTTTCCACCTGCTTCGGATCCTGCCCAAAGGCAATGCCGCCTGCTTTCACATTCGGACAGGAGATATTGATTTCTAAAAGTGCCACATCCTCCCCGGAAAGACGCTCCACCACCCGGACGTAATCCTCTGGTGTCCTTCCACAGACATTGACAATAATCTTCGTATCATACTGCTTTAGAAAAGGAAGATCTCTTTCGATAAACACATCAATTCCCGGATTCTGCAGCCCGATTGCGTTTAGCATCCCGCCATAGGTTTCGCAGATTCTGGGCGTCCCGTTCCCCTCCCATGGCACACTCGCTACTCCCTTCGTCGTCACAGCACCAAGCTTATTTAAATCTACAAACTCTCCGTATTCCATCCCGGAGCCAAAGGTTCCGGAAGCTGTCGTGACCGGATTTTTCATCTGGATTCCCGCAAAATTTACAGAAAGATTTCTCTCCAAACTCATGATTATTTCCCCTTTTTCTATGTTTTCACCTAAATTTTCGCTGCACCGAAAAACAGATCTCTTTTGGCAGCACATCTGCCAGAGGCTTAAATCCTGCTAAATTGTAATCTCCTCCGCATCAAACACAGGTCCTTCCTTGCAGACACGCTTGTTTTTCACATGACTATGCGCATCCGTCTCCTTTGACTGACAGACACATGCCAGACATGCCCCAATCCCGCAAGCCATCCGCTCCTCCATCGAAATCTGCGCAGAAATCCCATGCTCCGCTGCAAAAGCTTTCACTCCCCTTAGCATCGGAATCGGACCGCAGGCATAAATCTCATCTGCCGAAAGTCCATTCTCTCTGATTGCATCTATCACATTTCCTCTGGTTCCGGCACTTCCATCCTCAGTCGAAATGAAAACCTCTGCAAAGGGTTCAAATTCCTCCTTCAAAAAAAGTGCACTGTCCCGATACCCCAAAACGACACGAACACTTAAATCCTCTTTTGCAAGTTCCTTCGCAAGCTCTAACATCGGAGGAATTCCGATTCCTCCCCCGATTAAG
>JAFVAA010000859.1 GCA_017476305.1 Lachnospiraceae bacterium | reverse complement strand
TTCTTTTCTGCTTCTTCTTTTTCAACTCCACCACATCACCTTTCTGAGTGTTCGTTTCCTGTTCTTCCTCACACCCATCCGCTACAGAAGCTTTCTCCGAATCATCCCGCACATCTGCAGGCTTAGCAGATGCGCACGTAGTCACGTCATGATTCTGTTCCCTTACATCCGTCATATAGAGCATCGCTGCCCTTAAAGATACGGACGGCACTTGGTCAGGACTTGAAAAAATCTCCAGATCAGCCCCCAGCGCAAAGCCGTATTCCCGGTTCGCACCTATGCTGGACTGCCATCCAGGCAGTAGTACGACTCCATCGCATAGTGACAATATCTTTAAATCAACGCTCATATACTCTTCGTATACCATATCATCCGGCATTGAAGCACAGATTTTTACGGGATTAAATACGATATGCCCCTTATTTTCCAAAACACGTTCTGCATCCAAAAACCTCTCCTCATAATTCTCAACTTCTCTGACAGGACCACTGATATAAAGTCTCATCCCTATTCATCCTCCTTCCCTTTCCTACCGTATATCTCCGGAAAAACCACCGGTCTCATGATATTTCCCACCACCCTTTTCAGACGTTCCTCCCGTATACGTCTCTCCTCCGGTTCCAAAACAGGACGGTACACAGTCGCAGTCACATTTCCATCCTCACTCTCAAAATGCCGGGGTGGACCATAATATTTATTTTTCAACTCTCTCACATGTACACACCTCATTTCTCACTCTGTACATCCTATGAAACCGAATGCTTATCCTATCACCTACCAAAGTTTTGTAGCTTTTCTTCCTAAACTCTCCACCTGCTCCTGCAGTTTTTCTAAAATCTTCTGAAGCTCATAAATATAATCCAGAGCAATCAGCGAGCGCAGCATATCAGTATTCTCTCTCATAAAAACATCCTTTCACGCAAAAAAGCCACCAACCCGAATAATGGTTAGTGGCTTTCAAAATATTTATTTCCGCTAAATCATATTATATTTTTCCATCAACGCATCCTGCAAAACTTTTGACAAACTGATATTTTCCGTTTCTGCCTGCTTTGCCATCCACGCCGGGATAGACAACATCTTTTTGACTGCCCTGGTGTCTCTCCGGTATTTGTTCATATCTGTATAGATATATGACGTTTCTTCCTCTGTAGCAATCTCCTGAATGTCAGATGCCTCCGGCAGATCCTGTCCATTTTCCACAAGACTTGCAAGATACAGCCCTAATGCTTCCTCTGCCAATTCCAATGTTTCTTCTAAAGTATTACCATAGGTCTGGCATCCTTCCAGATCCGGAAACTCAATCCAATATCCTTCTTCCTTATGAATGATTGCGGGATAAACTTTTAACATGATCTTCTCCTTTCTGCTTAAAGGTCCGGGACTTATTTAAGCCCCGTCCTCTTTTTGATTTGCTGAAATAATCCTGTTGGAATATCTGTGTTATGCACCGGGATAACTTCTGTCTGATTTCCCTTTTTCATGATGCAATGGCTTCCTCTGGTTCTTTCAACCGTCCATCCCATCTTTTTAAGTTTGCTTACAGCTTCTTTTCCTGTCATGATTACCTCCCTACAAATACATTATATTATATAATTTATATAACGTCAAGAGAAATATATAAATTATATAATTCTTAGAAAGGAATCCACTAACCACTATTCAGTTTTCAATGTTCCACATACCAAACTTTGGTATCTTTTTATTTACTACTCCACCCCGCTCCCCCTATAATATACTCACAGGACGTGCCAGCGTCCAAGTATACAGAAAGGAGAAAGAAACCTGTTATGCGAGGATGTTTTCAAAATCGGTATGACACGACGCTTAGAACCTTTGGACCGCATTAAAGAGCTGAGCAGCGCATCCGTTCCTTTCGAATTTGATGTACATGCTATGATCTTTAGCGAGAATGCTCCGGAGCTGGAGGCCAGGTTACATAATCATTTCGATTCCTGCCGCGTAAATAAGGTGAATCCAAGAAAGGAATTTTTTAAGGTTTCCATTGATGAAATCGCTGACTATGTGGATGAAAACTATGATAAGACTGTAGAATTTACAAAGATTCCGGTCGCCAGAGATTATAGGGACTCGATTGCATTGGCATAGAAAATT
>JAFVAA010000858.1 GCA_017476305.1 Lachnospiraceae bacterium | reverse complement strand
GCTGTTTATCGTGGAGGTGAGCAGTACAAAAGCAGGGGACCAGACCGGTCTGACGGAACGGTCCCCGGAACAATCTGACAGAGAGCAGGAGACGGAGTGGAGAACGGACATTCTTGCTGTTTTTAGGAATTTTCACAAAATAAGGATCTGTAAAAAATAACATGTACAAGTGTGCAGAAGTTATACTCGTTAACGGAATTACATTCCGTTAACGGTATAACATTTATGCGGCCGACCGCAAAAGGAAGATAGCCGCAAAGCGGCTTGCGGTCGGCGCAGGCTCATTCATGAAACGGCAAGCCATTTCGTGAATGAGTATATCTTTTACAGTCCCTGAGTTCCAGGATCTATTTTGTGGCGGTTCCTTAGTAAGGAGGCGTATCCATGACAGAGACAGTTTTTGAATCGAAGACACCCTATGATGATGTATGCAGGACACTCCTGCTGGAATGCGACGACCTGGTGCTCCCTCTCATCAATGAGATCTTCGGAGAGGGCTTTTCATCAGGGGACAGGGTGATCAGGCGGGCGAACGAACATTACATGGAGGCACGGGGAGGTGCCGAAGGAAAGAGGATCACGGACGGGCTTTTGAGCATCGTCCGCAGTGGGGAGCGGGATGCCAGGAATTATCATATCGAGTGCGAGAGCACCAGGGGAAACGACGGGACCATGTTGATCCGGATCTTTGAATATGCGGCACAGATCGCACTGGATGACGGGGAAGTGGGAACAGCCGTCCAGGGGGCCTGTACGGAGCAGGTCATTCTGCGGCTGACCTTTCCGAACTCCGCACTGATCTGCCTGAGGAGCAAAAGGACGGCGGCAGGACAGTGGCGCATCCACCTGCAGACGCCCGGGGGCGAATGCGGATACGAGGTCCCGGTGATGCATATCAGGGATTACACGGCAGAGGAGCTGTTTGCGAAAAAGCTGTATTTCCTGATTCCGTTCTACCTTTTCAATCTGGAAAAAGAATTGCCGGCGATCGATGAAGAAGAAAAGAAGCTGGAGGATCTAAAAGACATATACGGGAAAATCCTGGAAAAGCTTTCAGAAGCGGAGGAAAAGGGAGAAATATCCACATTTTCCTTTGAAACATTGAAGGACATGACTGTGAAAGTAGCATATCACCTGGCAGAGAAACAGGAGCAGGTGAAGAAAGGGATCGGTGAGATCATGGGAGGAGAAGTTCTGGATTTTGAAGCAAAGAGGATACGGGATGCCGCACGGATGGAAGGCAGAATGGAAGGCAGAGCAGAAGGCAGGATGGAGGGCAGAATGGAGGGCAGAGCAGAAGGCAAAACGGAAGGAGAAGGCCTGAAGCTCATCAAGCAGGTCTATATCAAAAGAAAAAAGGGACAGAAGCCGGAAGTGATAGCAGAGGCCCTGGAGGAGAAGGTTTCCTATATAAAGAAGATCTGTGTGGCAATCGAGGAAACCGATTCGGAATTTGGTGCAGAGTTTGATGCGGAACAGGTATACCATAAGATAAAAAAATAAAGGAGATTTATTTTGCTTAGGAACTGTTTTCTTTTTTAGAGTCTAGCGAAAGAGCACACCCCAAAGATATTATCGCCAGTGGGATGTGCTCTTTCTTTTTCACTATATTTCTATCAGAAAGGAAAAGACGTACAAATCTGTTCGAAGCAAAATAGTAATGCCACTTATAAATCACAAAACCCTTCCGGGCTGAAAACAGCCCGAAAGAGCGATGTTCCCTTCTATAGCCAACTGCCT
>JAFVAA010000857.1 GCA_017476305.1 Lachnospiraceae bacterium | reverse complement strand
GTATCTCTCGCGGATTCCACCACTCCGTCTTTATCCGCGATCACGACATCCAGATAGGCGATTTCTCCCACCATATAGTTTTCCTTCTCCGGCAGGATACGGATCCCTGTCTCCTTTTTTGCACTCACAAGCTCTGCCCTTCCCTTTTCCCTTCCGGAAGCATCCAAAGCCCTTGCCGCCAGGGTGCCTGGCTGGTACTTTACCTTAAAGACGGCTCTCGCATCCTTTGTCTTCTTTCTCCCGATCTGTTTCCCATCCAGATAAAGCTCTGCGACCGGTGCATTCGTATACACCTCTACGACAGCCTGGTTTCCTTCACTTCCCGCAAAGCTCCATGACGGGATTCCATTCGTTCCTCTCCATACCGCCTTGATGAGCTTCTCCCCCGGATGGCTGCACGGCCTGACTGCCAGGTAAGGCTTCCCGCTCTCATCCCAGACCGCCTTTGCCCAGAGTGCCTCCCCGTTCGGATTTCCTAAGATATCATAGGCACCCGTATCTGCTAAGAGCCATGGATATGGTTTGGAAAAGCCCTTTCCGTCCTCGTGGTAGGACCATGCCCCGATTCCTGCTTCCCCGATATAATCCCATGCCGTCCACATGAAATCACCGACAAGATACGGATATTTCTTCACCATTTCCCAGTTCTTCGCCAGATCCTGCGGAAATGTCTCACTCCCCACGATCACACGGTCCGGATGGAGCGTGCCGTCCGCCTTGTATCTGCCGGATGCATAGTTATACCCTGCGATGTCCATGCTGTCTAACACCGGTGACACCGCCCGGTCTGTCTTTTTCCCGTTTGCCGCCTTATTCATTCCGGTCCCTACGATGGAGGCAATCATATTGAACATCGTGGAGTTCATGCCTGCCGCCTTTTCCTCCCCGCTGTTATCCATCCCCCCGTCTTCCTTATATATATTCTTTCCTTTGGCAGAATTTTTGATGATCGTCAGATTGTACCCGCCACAGACTGCACGGCTGTCATCGAGCTGATGCACAAGCCCTGCCATCTCCTTTGCGAGCTTCACCCCTTTTTCCTCTGCCGGTTCACTGACCTCATTCCCGATCGAATACATCACAACGGACGGGTGATTAAAGTCTCTCTCTACCATCGCCCGGATATCTTCTTTATAATGCTCCATAAAATCATTTGCATAATCAAAGGCACTCTTTTTCCGATACCACATATCCCATGTTTCATCCATGATATACATGCCAAGCCTGTCACATGCCTTTAAAATCGCCTCGGAGCATGGATTGTGTGCAGATCGGATGGCATTAAAACCGCCTTCTTTCAGGATCCGGATGCGCCTCATGGCACTTTCCTCATACTCCGCTGCACCTAATATCCCGTTATCATGGTGGATGCAGCCTCCCCTTAAAAGTGTCTCCTTCCCATTGACGAAAAAGCCCTTCGGACTCCATTCCACCTTCCGGATGCCGAACTTTTCTTCCCTTTCTTCTATCACAGTTCCATCCCTGGAAAGCGTGACCTTTGCCGTATAGAGTTTTGGCTGGTGTTCGCTCCAGAGATACACATCACAGAGACGGATTCTTCCACTTCTCTGATAAACACAGCCTTCCAAGCCGCTCTCCTGGCGAAAACTTTCTTCTGCAAGCACCCTTCCATCATCCAGAATCTGAACGCCCACTTCCACATTTGCCCCTGCACCCTCTTCTTTCTGCAGCCGGTATTTCACAGCCACCTCTATTTCCGGCGGAGCTACAGAAAGCGTCTTTATCCGGATCCCATTTAACAGGATATGATCCTTTTTCTGGACATACATCCAGACCGGACGGTATATTCCGGCTCCGGAATACCACCTGCTGTCCGTCTGGTCTGCATTGTCTGCCTCCACCCGGATCACATTTTTCCCCTCTTTTACGAAACCATCCGCAGCCACATAAAATGGCACATAGCCGTAACGACCCCCTCCTGCTTCTTTTTCATTGATAAATACTTTCGCATTTTTATAGACTCCTTCAAAAAGAAAAGTAATATGTCCTTCCGCTTCCTCTGTCCCAAGCTCGAACTCCTTTTCCTAAATGTACTGCCCGCCCGGAAAAAATCCGGATGCGCTCTTACCTCCTGCCTCTGCGCTTCTTTTTTCATGCAGCATCGCATCATGCGGGAGCGTGATCATCTCCCACCTGCCGCCCTTTTTCTGAAATCTCCAGTGATCATTAAATGCCTGTTTCATATCATCATCCCTCCCGAAGCTTTTTGCGTTTTACTGTTCTATGTAACCCATTATAATCCGGATCGCAGAAAATACATATCAGAAATTAGAGAATCCTGATATTTTTTAGACTATTTTTTGATTTTCTTATCTATTTGTGCTATACTTTCATTAATGGATGCACAAGGGGGGATTTTACAATGGAACTCAAAGAAAAAACAGAATATTTTGGAAACCTGCTTTCCGTCTGCCATAACCTGTATCTCTGGCAGTTCGATAAGGATTTTGTCCTTTTAGACAGCAGCTGTGATATAGAAAAGCAGATGATGCCTATCATGTATCTGGAAAATCTGAAGGATATCGTAACAGAGTACAGAAAGCTCCACAGGAATCCCCTGATCCTCACCTCCAGCTTTTCGCTCATGTGGGGAATTACTTTTGGTACTTTTTCCAGTCAGGAAAGCAAACCCGGTGAAACAGGAAACGAAGACGATTTCTATCTGCTTGGTCCTTTCTTCATAGACGACAGCTCGATCAAAGCCTTAGAGACCGACCTGCACCGCAGACATCTTTCTCCCGACCTGCTGCAACGTGCATTAAGCTTCCTAAAAGAAATCCCTATCATCTCTTTCTCAAAGATCACGGAATATGCCCTGATGCTTCACTATACCGTGACCGGAGAAAGGATTTCCATCAGCGAACTGCATTACAGGGATTATGAGCAGGCAGATTCACAAATAAGAACTGCACAGGAAGAAGATCCGGAGACAGCCCTTCACGGAACCTACGAAGCCGAACGGGAAATGCTCCGCATGGTAGCAGAAGGGGACTTAAACATTACAGAACACATTGCAAAGATGTATACGATGGGAAACATGGGAAAGCTTACCGGAAAAAACTCTGACAGACAGATGAAAAATGCAGTACTTGTAAATATCATCCTCTTTTCCCGTGCAGCCATAAGCGGAGGGCTTTCCCCGGAGCTTTCCATGACACTGACTGACCGGTATTTTCAGGCGGTCGAAGACAGCAGATCCATATCCGAGCTGACCGAGATCGCCAAAACGATGGAAATGGATTTTGTAAGGAGAGTCCACAAATGCAGGACAGAAAACGGATACTCCTCTGCTGTCCAGACAGTCTGTGACTATATCGAACTACATCTGGAAGAAAAAATCTGCCTGGAGACCATGGCAAAAACACTTGGCTATGCCTCCTACTACCTAAGCAAAAAATTTAAAGCGGAGACCGGAAAAAAGCTAAAGGAATACATCTTAGAATGCCGCCTGGAACGGGCAAAATTTTTGTTAAAAAAACCGGAGCTTCCGATTCATGAAATCAGCGAAAGACTCCAGTTCTCCTCTCCGAGCTACTTTTCTGAAAATTTCAGAAAATATACCGGCATGACACCAAAGGAATACAGGGAAGAACTGCCATAATTTATGATTTTTCATCGTAAAGAATCACTCTTCTCCCGCAAGAGTGTATTCTTTTTCCTTCCTGTCCGCTAAGATGCACAGCCCATAAGTCACCACAATGGAAAAAGCATCCGTAACCGCTGATGCGTAGATGATTCCATGCATCCCCATGAGCCCATGCAT
>JAFVAA010000856.1 GCA_017476305.1 Lachnospiraceae bacterium | reverse complement strand
TTTTTTGTACTGCACAAAGCCCTTCACAAGTCTTTTTCTGCCTTCCCACATGCATACCGCCAACTGTATCGAAAAGCTTTTTTACAGCGTCCTTAAGTTATTTGTTATGCTTATTTTAATGTGCCCGACCGTTTTTCTATATCAAAAAAATTGCAGAAATACCAATTTCATGTCCTATTTCATTATTTCACATTTTCTTCCCCTTTTTCCTAAAAACATGGTATAATTCTAAGGAGCTGTAGATTTATGAACGAAAGGCTGCTCCCGTTTCGCTCATGAAACCAGAAAGGAGACGATGAAAATGAATCACCATTCAGCAAATGATACTGCTGCCTATCTTTCCAATCTGTCCAATATGTGGACCAACGCGGAATCTGACCTCGGAGACATCGGAGAAACCCACAGAAACCCAAACGAGGAATTTAGTTTCTATCTCGCCATCGCAAATGGGGATTTAGAAAGCATCGAACAAAATTGTGAAGAAAAGCATTTTCAGGCAAATGATGAAGGAATGGGCGTTCTGTCGAAAAATTCCGTAACAAATTTAAAATACCATCTCATCATTACACTGGCACTCACCACCCGCTTTTGTATCGAAGCCGGTATGCAGGTAGAGTACGCTTTCCGTTTATCCGACTTCTACATTACACAGCTGGATGGTATCGCTACCGAACAGGGAGTCATCGAACTGCATGACTATGCGGTACTGGATTTTACCAGAAAAATGAAAATAATCAAAAATAATTTTTCCACCTCTAAGCCGATCAACGAGGCGCTGAATTACATTTATACCTATATCAACGAACGCATTACCATAGAGGATATCGCCGAGCATCTGGAATTGTCCGAAAGCTACTTATCCAGACTTTTCAAAAAGGAGGTGGGGATGTCGGTTTCCGACTATATCAGGGAGCAGAAGATTGAGCGCGCCAAAAATCTCTTACGCCACAGCGACTTTTCCCTGATCGACATCGCCAATCACCTGTCCTTTTCCTCGCAAAGCCACTTTATTCAGGTCTTTAAAAGCCAGACCGGGATCACGCCAAAAGCATTCCGGGATAAATTTTACCGTACCCATTGGAAAACGGACAGTGATACCGAAGACTTTTTTGCAGATATCCCAAATATTCTGGAAAATGCAAAAATGGAGCAGAAAGCTTCCTCCCATAAAAAATAGAGGCTGCACCAGGAACGCATGAAATAAAAATTTCCCCACTGAAACTATAAATTCCAGTGGGGAATCATCATAAGGAAGGTATGTGCAATCCCACAAAATGGATTGCTGCTTTCACGACATCCACAGCTCTACTTCGTTGTAAGGGGAAAGAAGCTTTGCATCTATAAAATCATCCTGGATGTCGCTACCATTTAAAACAAGTTTTTTGCACCCGGATTCTGCATGTCCGGGATTTTTTACGACAATGTGCAGATGTTTTCCTCGAAAATCCTTATCTATCTCAAACTGCTCCCATTCGGACGGAACCGACGGCATGATCCGAAGTCCGTCCAGTGTAGGACGCATCCCTAAAATTCCTTCTACACAGCCTACCATCACAGTAGAGGCAGTACCTGTCAGCCAGTGTACATGGGAACGGCCAAAATGCTTCGATGCCTTTCCTTCCGTAAACTGACCATAGCAGTACGGCTCCAGCTGCCTGATCTCTGCCCTGTCATTCTGCATGGATGGCGCATTTTCTGAAAAATACGTAAACGCCCTGTTTCCATGCCCCATAAGTGCCTCTGCCAGAATGAGCCAGCCCTGTGACTGGGAAAACACACCCGCATTTTCCTTGGTCCCTGCATTATAGATGACAGCCAGCGCACCATCAAAGGCATGCGCATGATACGGCGGATTCATCAGGATGGCACCATACTCGGTATTTAACTGTCTGGAAACATTCTCCATCGCCAGATCTGCCTGTGCCTCATCTGCCAGACCACTGATGACCGACCAGCTCTGCGGATTTAACCACATATTCGCTTCCGGAGCTTTCTTTTCTCCGATCCGCTCCCCGTCTTCCGTAAAGCCTCTGATAAACCGGTCCTCATCCCAGCACTGTTCATTTAAAAGCTTTCCAAAACTTTCCTGCTCTTTCGCTAAAGAATCCGCATATGCAGTATCCTTTTTCTCTATCGCAAAAATCCTCATAATCGTCATCGCATAAAAGTACTGAAACGCCACAAAGGAAGATTCTCCATTCGCTCCAAGCCGCAGGCAGTCATTCCAATCTGCATAAAGTCCTGCCGGCATTCCATGCGGTCCCAGATGATTTTTCGAAAAATCAATGGCACGCTTTAAATGCTCGTAGACGATTCCTTCCCCTCTATTTGCAAACGGAATCACCTCATCCAAAAATCCTGCATTGCCCGTCTCTGTAATATACTTATACACGGTAGGAAAAAGCCACAGTGCATCATCCGCACGATATGCCGGATGACCTGTCGCGCGCACATAGGATTCCTCCTCCGGCGTATCCTCATGCCCCGGATCATGGGTGAACTTTACTAAAGGAAGTCCCCCGCCATGCTCCACCTGTGCCGAAAGCATGAACCGGATCTTCTCTGCCGCAAGCTCCGGTGCCAGATGAATCACTCCCTGAATATCCTGTACCGTGTCCCTGTAACCATATCCGTTCCGAAGTCCGCAGTAAGTCAGGGTAGCCGCTCTGGACCAGATAAATGTCATGAAGCAGTTATACGCATTCCAGGTATTGATCATCGTGTCGAACTCTTTACACGGTGTCTTTACCTGAAAATGGGATAATCTCTCCTCCCAGAAGGACTTCAGATTTTCTAAATCATCAGAAACCGCTTTTCCCGGCTCCTCATATGCTTTTAAAATCTCCTCTGCCTCTTTATTATATTTTTCTCCCACGATAAAGCAAAGCTCCTTCGTCTCTCCCGGCTGTAGAACGATCACACAGGAGAGTGCCCCGCACGCATTTTCGTTGTAGCACTGCTCTCCGCCTAAATCTCCGGATGTGACTCCCTGTGGTGCTTCATAACCATTCCCTCTACCTAAAAACTCTGCCTTGTCTCCGCAGAAAGAGGAAACAGCCACGCCGGAAAGACCGAAAAACCTCTCCGTCACTTTTTTTCCATCGACCTCTTCTCCCCCCGCACGCGCATCCAAAATTCCATGAACCTGCTGTATCATCCGGTTCCCCTCGAACGAAGTTCTGGTAATGAACTGCGAATACTGTAAATTGACCTGATCCTGCTCATAGTTCGGATGGTTCGTAAACTCAGCATACCCCGTCACCGTCAGTCCCTTGATCCGGTCAGAGCCATTCGTCACGGATAAAGACCATACCTCATACTCCTTGTCTATCGGCACGTAGTAAACCGCCTCTGTATGAATCCCTTTATAATCCGCATTCATTTTCGTATATGCTATTCCATGACGGCATTCACACTGATAATCTTCCAGATTCTTTTTCACAGGTCTCCAGGATGCAGACCAGAAATCCCCGTCCTCGTTATCACGGATATAGAGATATCTTCCCGGTTCATCCAAATGATTAAAAACATACCTGAGAATCCTCCCATTGGCTCCTGATTTTGCAAAGCTGTATCCACCCGCCGCATTCGTAATGATCGCACCGTATTCCGGGGAACCCAGATAATTCGCCCAGGGTGCCGGCGTCTTTGGATTCGTGATCACATATTCTCTTTTCTCATCGTCAAAATATCCGAACTGCATCGTTTTTCCTCCCTGCTCTTTTTCATTTTTTATAAATCCTCTTCCTGATCCGCTCACGAACGAAATGGAAATACATTTCATTCGTGCGTATACAATTTTTTTGCCCGGGGATATCAGAGCTTACTGAAGTGTCACCGTAATCAGATGCTCCCTGTCGTCCAGTGCCTCCACCTGTTCCTTTGCTAAAAGCACAATATTCCCTGCCGGAGACTCCAGCACATCTCCATCACAGTCTGCCTTTCCGATGCGATACTCCCCATACTCCTTTTTCTGTGGATTTTTTATGCAGATTTTGAACTGCTTTCCACCAAACAGCAAAGCAATCGCAGCATTTCCTTCTTCATCAAACTGCTCCTTTAAAAGCTTTGGCTGTATTGCCAAGCTTCCATATGCCCCCCTGACACCAAACATTTCCGTGATGACCGTAAGCATATACCAGCTCGCCGCACCGGTCAGATAGTGATAAAGCCCTCTCCCCTCCGCATTGAAATACTCCGGAATTCCCGGGAAGATTTTACTTGTCTCGAAGTTCAGTGCCGTCTCTGCCAAAGTATACAGTGCCTTATACCCCTCATGTACAAACCCTCTCCTGTACAGCGCATTTGCATACATCACCGTCATATGGGAAAACACGGCTCCATTTTCCTTTTCGCCATAGGCAAAGCCAAACATCCTTCCCATATCAAATTTCAGCTCTTCAAAATCCGTATTCAGCCGATACCCTCCAACTTCTTTTCTATAGAGATAATGATCCGCAGCCTTTGTAATCGCCTGCACCTGCTCATCAGTCGCCGTCCCGCTCATGATGGCAAATACCTGTCCGGTAAGCATCATGCGAACCTTTCCGTCAAAATTTCCTTCCACGCGATTTCTGCTGTTATCATAGTAACTGTTGAACCAACCCTCCGTGTCACTTCCCTTTAACCACTCCTGCTTTCTGATATGATCCATCAGAAACTCCGCTTTTTCTTCCAGATCGGAAGCGACCAGATCTACAGAGACCTCCTCTGTATCCCCGGAAACAGAATGATACACACTTTCCAGGTAAAGTCTTAAAGCAGAAGCTCTTTCCTTTAAATCCGCATAATTCTTTTCCTTTCCATAGCCGAAAAGAACCGTAATCTCCTTTGCAAGCCGAACCTTTATTTTTCCTGTTCTCTCCTGATAAGCACGAAGTAATTTGGCAAAATCTTTCATATTTCCTGCATAGGCGCAGGAGAAAGCCACACTCTCACCATGTTCTGCTGCCATATCCAGTGCATCATTCCAGTCAGCACCACGCAGTTTTAAAATCCCATGCTCGCCCACTTCGCAAAATGCCATCATATGCTCGATTAGCAGATGTTCTAAAAGAGTTCCTTCATAAATCTCACCCTGCTTCGTCCTCTGTTTGTTTCCCTGAACTTCCTCCCATTCCGTATCAGTTCCCATGCCGCGCATCGTCTGGGCATCTTTAAAATAAGGAGCGTTCTCCTCTAAAATTCCAAAATCTCCTGACTCCTCAATATATAGAAGAATGGTCATAAATGGCCACACTGCATGATCCATCCAGACTCTGGCAATCCCATTCCTGTCGGCGATAAAATTCCCGTCTCCTGCACCGATGATTGTCGCATTCGTTCCGTCGATACGTACACCTCCGATGTTTGCCACGAGCATCTCCCGCACATCACCAGGATTCATCAGTAAAAGTGACAGGCAGTCCTGCCAGAGATCGCGCCATCCTCTGCCACCACGTCCATAGTCGTGATGCGGTAAAAAGGAGCATCCATAAATCCGGCGTAAAAACGGCTGCACCGAAATCCAGCGAAGCAGTCTGTCATAATCCTGATTTCCTGTTTCATACCGGACATTTACCTTAGCTTTCCAGAAATCCTTTGTCTTTTGAAGCTCCTCCTCAAAAGCAGACACGGTACGATACTTTTCCTGCAGGGCTTCTATTTCCTCCTGTGTATCAGAAATTCCTGCTAAAATGATATATTCCGCCGACTCCCCGGCAGCCACCTCCCGTTCTGAAAACCGCAGTCCGCCGACTGCCTCTTTTCCTGCGAAGCTTTCTCCTGCCTGCACGGCACTTAACCCTTTATAAACACATTCCGGGTGCGTAAAGCTGCCACCCTCTCCGAGAAAGGAATCCACTGTAGGATAGAACCCATCCGGACTTTCCCCATTTCCACAGCTGCCCGCCACAAAGTAGGAACGATGATTTCTCCTGTGGCCTTTTTCATCAAAGGACATCGTCGGTGTCAAAATCACCCCATGCTCTGTCACTGAAATCCGGTGAAGCATACTGGTCACATTTCTATGATCTCTGATATTATCCGCACTTCTCCCATAAATCGGAAGCCCTGTAACCATCGCGATTTTTCTGGAATGCTCTGCCGTATTTGTGATTTTCACACGAAACAGCTCCACATTTTCAGATACTGGTACGAACATCGTAATTTCAGAAGACAGCTGATACTTTTTCGAAGTACGGGAAAGCTTCATAAAAAGAAGTCCCGCCTCCATTTTACTTTCCTCCTGCTCCTCTGTTCCCTTCATACACTCTGCCTCTGCAGACTGCCCTGCAGCTGACCAGATTTCCTTTCCATCCACAATTACCCAGAAATTTCTACTCGAACGATTATTATGTAAATTTTCCGAGCTGACCGGTTCATACAAAAAACTCTCCTGATCGAGCTTTGCATCTCCATTTAAGCTTGGCGTCACCGCACTTTTTAACCCCGCCGTACCCGCCAAAGGAAAATAAAGATAATTTGTATTTTCCGGCTGCCTGATTTCAAAAGTACCCTCATTGTCTAAAAAACTGTATCGTCCCATGAGAACCTACTTAGATGATGATTTTCCTTCTCCAAATTCGTTTTCCATGCCCTTCCCCCTCAGGCATGATTACGTTTCCTTCACTCTT
>JAFVAA010000082.1 GCA_017476305.1 Lachnospiraceae bacterium | reverse complement strand
TTACGAGGAATGTAAGGAAGCGAAGGTCAGTGAAAAAACAGAGGAGTATGTATATGCATATAGACTAAAGGGGGATTTTAGCAGTGCGGATTTGAAAGAGCATCTGAAAAAATTGAAATTTTCTGCAGATGCGGTAGAGGATAAATATTTCAAGGAATACTGGGACAGAACGGCAGGAAATAAGGATATTCTTCTGGATGTACTGGGAGCTGTGATGCCGAATGCAAAAAAACGTGTAGAAAAAATGTTCGGGGACAGCACTGCCAATCTGAAGCTTTTTTTGGAGGCGGAGGAGAATGCCAGAATAGATGCTGCGGCAGATGATGTGGAAATTAACCAGACAGCAGGAACCTTTGTGGGGATTCTTTTAGTGATTCTATGCTCCTATGTGATTTCTGTCTTTGTGGTACATAATATTGATAAGGAAAGCAGCGTGATTGGGGCACTTTATTCGATGGGAGTGAAAAGGAGGGAGCTTTTGTTCTGCTATATCCTTCTTCCGGTCATCATTACCTTTGTGTCTGGGGGAGTGGGGCTTCTTTTGTCCTGCACCAGTATCGGCATTGCTATGCAGATGCAGGACAGTTACAACTATTTCTCTATGCCGGTCATGCAGACAGAGATAACCCCATTTATGGTGGTCTATGCGATTGCCATGCCGCCTGTGGCGGCTGCTGCAGTAAACATCCTGGTAATCAGAAGGCGGTTAAGCCGCACGCCGCTTTCCCTTTTGAAAAACGAACAGAGGCTTTCGAAGGTAAGAAATGTGCGCCTGAGAAAAATGCCTTTCCTAAGACTTTTTAAGCTAAGACAGCTGCTGCGGGAAATGCGGACGGGCTTTGCAGTGATTTTCGGGATGTTTTTAAGCCTTTTGGTGGCGATGCTTGCTATTAATATTTATGTGTACTGTGATAAGGTCCGGGTAAAAAGCGTGGAGGAGACGAAATTTGAATATATGTATACGTATAAATATCCGGATGAGAAGGTGCCGGAGGGAGGATATGAAGCACTTGCAGAAAATATGAAGAAGGATTTTTCTGCGTATACCTTTGATGTGACGGTACTGGGGATAACAGAGGAGAATCCGTTCTTTGGCATTCGCTCCCTTCCACATGGAAAAAAGGAGGTGATTGCAGGCAGTGGATTTGCAAGCAAATATCAGCTTCAAAGAGGAGATGAATTTACTTTACAGTCCGAGGATGGTGATCTGGCATACGCGTTTACGGTAGCGGATATCGTGCCTTTTTCGAGCAGCTCTTTCGTCTTTATGGATATTGATGAGTGCAGGGAGCTTTTCGGTGCGGCAGATGATTATTTTAATGTGGTGTTTTCAGACAGAGCATTAGAGATAGAGAGCGGGAGGCTTTATCAGACACTGACGAAAAAGGATGTGGAAAAATCGGCAGATGTGTTTATTGAACTGATGACGGGCATGATTGTGATGATGAGTGTGGCGTCAGCAGTGATTTTCGTGGTCGTGATGTATCTGATGATGAAAATGATGTTGGATAAATCGGCATTTCACATTGCGCTGGTGCGGATTTTCGGCTTTCGGGATAAAGAGGTGAGGAAAATGTATCTGGATGGGAATTTCTATATCATTGCCATCGGTGCACTTATTTCCATACCGGTCTGCAAGGGAATCCTGAACTATGTCTATCCGAATTTTTTAGTGGCAAACATAGCGGTTTCCTATGAAAATTCGTTTCCGTGGTATATCTATGCGGGACTATTCGTGGTGATTTTTGTCCTGTATTTTATCATCAGTCATACACTGACCGGAAGAATCCGGAAAATGGTGCCGGCAGAGGTGTTAAAGAACAGGGAGTAGTATTGCGAAAAAAATGTATTTATAATATAATAAGTACATGACTTTTGGCAAAGATATAGACGGTGAGGTATTTGGGAATGTATGATATTTATTTGAAACAAATAACGATTGATAAGGTGAGACATTTAGAAAATCTTCAGATTCCTATCTCAGAAGAAAAAAAGCATTTGATATTGACGGGGAAAAATGGAAGCGGAAAAACAAGTCTGCTGAAGGCATTGTCCGGTCAATTGGACTCTTTATCAATGAATGGTGATTTTTATGAGATAGAGCAGGAGATAAACAATGCAAAAAATCGGATAAATACCCTCATAGAAAGAGGAGAGTCTGAAAAGAGAATTTCAGAACAAAAGAATTATTTGAATAAGAAAGAGAAAAATCTGCAAAATTTGAAGCATGGATTGACATTGGATTTTAATAGCTCTTATTATCAGATAAAACCTCACTTTTTGACAGGAGAATTTGTTTTGGCATACTACAATGCGACAAGAAAATTTGAAACAGTAATTCCCAAACATGTAGAAAAGGTTCAACTAAGAAATAATTATGCGATTCAGGAGATGCCAAGTAAGGAATTTGTGAAGTATATTTTGGATTTGAAGGTGACAGAAGCATTGTTAAAGTCTTCCGGGAAACATGAGAGAGCAGAACGAATTGCTGCATGGTTTGTGAATTTCGAAGCATTATTAAAGAAGATTTTTGATGATGCGTCTGTTCGGTTGATTTTCGATGAAGAAACTTTTTTGTTTACGATTGCACAGGATGGAAAAGAGCCTTTTGATTTCAATAAGCTTTCGGATGGATTTGCTGCTATTTTAGATATTGTAGTGGATTTGATGATTCGGATGGAAAAACATTTAAATGGAAGATTTCAGTTTGACCTTCCGGGAATCGTTCTGATTGATGAAATTGAAACTCACCTGCATTTGGAATTACAGAAAAATGTATTGGCATTTCTAATGAATTTATTTCCGAATATTCAGTTCATTGTATCCACACATTCTCCTTTCATTTTAAGCAGTGCGGAGAATGCGGTAATATATGATTTGGAAAATCATACGATTGTGAAGGATGGGCTTACGGATTTGCCTTATGATGGAATCGTAAGGGGATATTTTCAGGTTGATGATCTGTCAAAAAATCTGCGGAATAAATACGAGCGATATAAGAAGCTGATTTCACAGAAGGAAATAAGTGATGATGAAATGGAGGAAATTTCAAAGCTTGAATTTTATTTAGATGAGATACCGGATTATCTGGCACTTGAAATCAGTACGGAGTATCATCGCCTGAAAGCGAAATTTGAGGAACGGGAGGATTTATAATGGTCAAAGTGGAACGAAGCCTTCCGGCTCCCGCATCCTTAGAAACAGAAGCAGCGAAAGAGAATGGGAGTTATAAG
>JAFVAA010000855.1 GCA_017476305.1 Lachnospiraceae bacterium | reverse complement strand
TTTAAAAATGCAATCAGCTTAGGGATTTCCTCAAGCTCAATACATCTTCCCAGCACCGACTCCACAGCCGCACCAATTTCTATCAGACGGTGGGTACGGATTTTCCGTTCTTCCTCCTTCTGGCGTTTCTGTAGCTGCTTCCTCTGTGCCTCCAGATGTTTTAACTCCTGTGCAAGTTTCTCAATTCTAGAATCCTTTTCCAGAATTCTTTCTTCGTAGGTTCTTGTAGATTTACCCATATAAAACTCCTTCCTACTGATATATATCAGCCATAAAAATAATGATTGGTATTTGTCTGTTCTTCTGCATCCGGTGTACTTACCTTGCGTTTCGCAATGTCATTTTCCATTAGATGCAAAAGCTTATCTTCAAAAGTAGCCGTGGTATTTTCTGCAAAATACACATTTACCCTGAAGGTGGTCTGCCCTATCTTTTTGGTAAAAGAAGACATCCCCTGTTCTGTTTTTACTGCCTGCTCCATAAAAATTCACCTCCCACTTGATACAAGAACATTTGTTTGGTATAATTTAATTTAAGACCTGTAGGATTGCGGCAGTGGATAACACAAATCTTCATAAAATCCAGCTCCTTTCTGTTGATTTTAGTAATCTATTTTTAGCAAATAAGATTACTTCCTCACCAATAGGAGAAATACAAACAGAAAACGGAACTGTTTTTTTGTAAAAGTTAGAAAAAAATTATAAGGAAGGTGGTGGGTTCCTGTTGAAGAAAGATACATCTGATCTTTTTGAAGAAGAAATAATGGAAAACGAATTAGCGGAATCCCTTGAACAGGAACAAACCGCTCTCCTTGAAATAGAACTTGAAAAAGAAACTAAATCGGCTGCACCGGAGATACCGGAAACATCAACAAGGAAAAAGCTAAAACGGGAACTGGAACGGGAAGCACTTTCCCGTCTGGAGGATGCCGCAAGAACGGAAGAAGATTTTCAGAATGTTATCACCTGGTGGAACAGGCTGGATGCCAATCGGGAACGTAAGGAACGCTACCATGAAATAGGAAGATCGGATGTTCCTCTTGAATGGGGAATGTCACCGGATGAGATCGTCATTCCTGCTCCCATTCAGCATGTTTACCAAAAGCAGATTCAAAAAGGTGATTTTCTGGATGCTGTTTTTAACTGCCCTTTTGAAATGCATGAGCTTGTGACAGATGCGGATATTTCCAAAGCAATTTTTGCATTGAAGGATGTTCAAAAAGAGCTTTTGTATCAGCTTGCCATCCGTGGATACTCCTGTCAGATGATTGCATCTTTCAGAAAGCAGACGGGCAGAAACATCCGTAAAATCCGTGACACCATGTTAAAGAAGCTTCGAAAATCCTTTATTCAAGTATTGCAACAAAGGATTGATAACCATATACCATTGACAAAGGCAGAACAGCTATTTTATGGCAGCTATAAATTCCTGATTACACATAAAAAGAAAATGTAGCAGTTCAATATATGCCATTTGTAAAGCTGTACTTATCATTTTTTTCATACTATTTCAAATACCATTTGACCATACCGAGTGGGCTTGGTATGATAGTAATATATTTTTTGATAATTCAGATTACATAATAGAAAGAACAGATTGGAGGTTTTTATGATTAACCTTTTTAAGAACACCAGCTCCAACTGGGTACGATATGACAAATATAAATGGAAAGAAGACAAGGCAGGTACTCTCTATATCACACCTGCACCAGATGCCCAACCATCCCTTTATGATCCACTAAAGGATTCGGAACAGTTGGTACTAAAGGCGGTAAATTTGGGGCTTATGTGTATGGATAAAAAGAATACAAAGGAACAGCTGCAGGATGCCATTATGGATTTTGTTACCTGTTACGGTCTGCTCGGATTTATGACGGCACTTCCTACCACACCGGAATTTATCACATATGAAGCTGTCTATCTTCCAAAGAACCATTTCATCAAAGAGGAAAGTCTGACCACGGAAAACTATCTCTCCCGCTTCTTTCCTTTTGATAAGATAGATTTCCGAAAAAGAGGAATGGAATCCTCATGGAATACTGACAACATAGAAATGATTGCTCTGATTATGACCATGAAAAACAAGCCACAGGCAGTCCTTATGAGCTTCCAGAAGGAATATGCAGAAAGGTATGACTGGCTTGTAACCTTATTCAAGGACTGGGCATTTACTTTTATGTCAAGTTTTCTGTACTATCAGGACTTCGATATACTGGATGATATGCAGAAGCAGCTCTACCGTCAGGGCATGGCGGCATTTGGTGGAATTGCACCAACCTATCACATAGAACTGCTTGACCGTCCTACGATTGTGTGGGATTTTCATTCCCTGCTGCTGGGTGTGCAGATGATGTTTTCCTTTATGATTACGGATGAAAAGTCCACACTGAAGGTATGTAAGCATTGCGGCAATGCATTTGTAGCCGGAAGACCAAACAGTGTATTCTGCAGTGCAAAATGTAAGAACCGGTATAATGTGTATAAGAGTCGGGCAAAGGATAAAGATGAAAATAAGTAGTTCCTTATCATCCCTCAACAGAAAGAAGGCTTTTTATGAATGCAGATATTACAAAACAGATGGAAATGGTACTGTACAGGACCGAAGATGATAATGTGACCGTCAGTGCCTTAATAAAAGACGAAACAATATGGCTGACACAAAAAGCCATGGCTGAATTATTCGGTATTGACAAATCCGGCATCAGCCGCCACTTGTCAAAAATTTTTGAGACTGGTGAATTAGATGAGTCTTTGGTTGTTGCAAAAATTGCAACACCCAACCCACATGGAAAAACTGCGGATAATATGCAATATTCACCTACTAATTATTACAATCTGGATGCCATCATTTCCGTAGGATACAGAGTAAATTCCATTCAGGCAACCAAGTTCCGTATCTGGGCAACCAATATTCTAAAAGAATATATGATAAAAGGTTTTGCAATGGATGATGAACGCATGAAACAGGGAAAGACAGCTTTCGGCAAAGACTATTTCCGTGAATTGCTGGAAAGAGTCCGTTCCATCCGTGCCAGTGAACGCAGAATATGGCAACAGATAACCGATATCTTTGCAGAGTGCAGCATTGATTATGATAAAAATTCCGATATTACATATCGTTTCTATGCTACCATACAGAACAAATTCCATTATGCCATCACCGGCAAAACTGCGGCTGAAATCGTTTATCAGCAGGCGGATCACACAAAAGAAAATATGGGGTTGACCACATGGAAAAACGCTCCCGATGGTCGTATTCTCAAGTCTGATACCCCAATTGCAAAAAACTACTTGGACGAAAAGCAAATCCGGCAACTGGAACGTGCAGTCACCGGTTACTTTGACTATATAGAGGATTTGATTGAACGGGAAAATGTTTTCACAATGGAGGAATTCTCCAAAAGTGTAAATGAGTTTCTTGAATTCCGCAGATATGACATTTTGAAGGATAATGGGCGTATTTCCCATAAACATGCGGTGGACAAAGCATATCAGGAATATGACATCTTCAATAAGACACAGCCAATCGAATCTGATTTTGATAAGATGGTCAAGGGATTGACAAAGGATTAAAAATTCCAATTTCCCTAAGCAAGGAGAAAGATAAATTTATGAAATCACGAGTTAATTATATAGACAATTTAAGAACTGTTACTGTATCCCTGTTGATAATATATCATTTAGCCATATCTTACAATTCTTGGGGAGAAGCGAATTATATATTTTTCCAAAGCGTTAATCCTATTGCTTCAATAGTAGTGTTTATATCGCCATGGTTCATGCCTTTAATGTTTTTACTTGCCGGAATATCTGCATCATTTTCAATAAAGAAAAGAGGTTGTTCAGATTTTATAAAAGAAAGATTTAAAAGATTAGGGATACCATTATTATTTGGAATTACAGTTATCAATCCAATAATAAGTTTTATCGGTGACAAATCACATAATGGATACGATGGAAATTATGTTGAACCTTATTCGGTATATTTTACTAGGATTACAGTTTTAACAGGGTATGATGGTGGATTTACACTTGGACACTTTTGGTTTATAGCAGTATTAATTATTATCTCTTGCATTAGTTGTGGAGTGATTAGGGTTATTGATTACTTAAGCAAGAATAATAGAAATGTTAAACTTGTCATAAACTGTATGAATATTATACTTGCAATTGCTTCGTTTGATATATCGTTTTTAGGAAAGAGAATTCCCACATATTTATGTGTATATTTGCTTGGATATTATTTGTTTAGCAAACAAGACTTTATAGAAAAACTTGTGAGCATACTGTGGTTATTTATAGCTG